>JAGSYU010000239.1 GCA_018262575.1 Pseudomonadota bacterium
CTGATCTCTCGGAGATCAACGCGCTGAGGGAGGGGCCGGCCGTCGACTCCAGCGGCCGGCCATCCCCCTCACCCATCGAACCCTAGACAACTGGAGTCCTGCAGATCGGCTGCCCGCAAGGGTGGCCGATTTTGCGTTGGGCGCCGGGCAGGAATCCACAACGACAAAGCGCCCGAACCGGTCAGGTTTCGAGCGCTTAACGTCGTCGTATCCAGGCTTGTCGGCTTAGCCGTCAGATCCTCAGAGGTCGAAGTTCCGGCCGCGGCGGCTGAGGTTGCGCTCGCGGGCTTCGAGGTCGTAGCGGTCGCCGGCTTCGTTGAGGTAAGCCAGATCGCGCTCGGCCTGGGTGGGGGCGCGCAGGAGCTTGGCGGTACGCTTCAGGGTGGCGAACATTTCGGTTTTTCCTTTTTCCTGACCGGAGGTTTCCGGCCTCTTTCTCTGTTTTCTTTTTGCACCCTCAATATAGGCCCTCAGATCGCCGCGACCTAATCGCAACTTCTGAAGGCCGCTTTCAGATTTCCTATAGGTAAATTCCCGTTAGCGAGTCGAAGGCCGAGCACCGCAAGGGAACCTTGGCCAAACCGGACCATCCGGTACGCTGGCTCAGAAACACAAAAGCCCCGCCACACGTTCGCGCGGCGGGGCTTATCTGTCAGTCAGGCCGTCCACTCACTCGGCGGCTGCGGCCTTCTTCGGCTGCACTTCGTCGAGATAGGCGTGCATCAGCAGTTCGCTGATCTTCGCCGGCTTGAAGCTGTACTCGCCGATTTCGGAGATCGGCGTCACCTCGGCGGCGGTGCCGACCAGGAAGGCCTCGGTGAAGGTCGCAAGCTCTTCCGGCAGGATGTGCCGGCGGTTGACCTTGATGCCGTGGCGGGCGGCGATCGCTTCCACCGACTGGCGGGTGATGCTGTCGAGGAAGCAGTCCGGGTCCGGCGTGTGCAATTCGCCGTCGCGGACGAAGACGATGTTGGCGCCGGTCGATTCCGCCACATAGCCGCGATAGTCGAGCATCAGGGCGTCGGTATAGCCCTTGGCCTCGGCGGCATGCTTGGAGATGGTGCAGATCATGTACAGGCCGGCCGCCTTCGACTTGCACGGGATGGTCAAGGGGTCGGGGCGGCGGTAGGGCGCCCAGGTCAGGCGGATGCCCTTCAGCTTCTCGGCCGGGCTGAAATAGCTCGGCCATTCCCAGACGGCGATCGCCATGTGGATGGTATTGTTGGGGGCGGCAACGCCCATATTCTCAGAGCCGCGCCAGGCGATCGGCCGGACGTAAGCGTCGACAAGGCCCGAGCGGGCCAGCGCCTCGTTGGTCGCCGCCTCGATCTCTTCAAGGCCGTAGGGCAGCTTGAAGCCGAGGATCTCGGCCGAACTGATCAGGCGCTGGCTGTGCTCCCGGAGCTTGTAGACCTCGCCGCCATAGGCGCGCTCGCCTTCGAAGACGGCGCTGCCATAGTGGAGCGCGTGGGTCAGAACATGCACCTTGGCGTCCTTCCAGTCGACGAACTTGCCGTCGTACCAGTCTGCTGCCCGGCGTCTCCGGGCAACGATGCGGCAGGCACGGTCGAAGCGTTTTGCCTCGGGCTCGACAAGCGGTTATGCTCGCGATCGAAGGGCGCCGGACGTCCGTGACGACCGCGTCGTGCGAACGATCGTTTCGTCCTGACGGGAATTCTAGTAACAAATGAATCGAAGTATGTCAACATGACTGCCATAAATTTCCCTTTTGACGCCGCCCATGCCGCCGACGGGTCCGAGGCGGAGCGGCCCGGCAGCGGTGGCAGCGAGGGGCTCGACCTTGAGCTGATCGAGCTTTTGTTCTTTGCCTACCGGGACTTCGTCGGCGAGGCCGACCACATTCTGGAGGCCATCGGCTATGGCCGCGCCCATCACCGCGTCGTCTATTTCGTCATGCGCAATCCCGGCCTCAGGGTGTCCGACCTCCTGGATATCCTGCAGATCACCAAGCAGAGCCTCGGCCGCGTGCTGAAGCAGCTGGTCGACGACGGCTATATCGAGCAGCGGCCGGGCGCGGTCGACCGGCGCGAGCGGCTGCTGTTTGCCACCGCCAAGGGCGAACGCCTCGCCTCCGACCTGTCCGCCCGCCAGCACATACGCCTGATGCGGGCGCTGGCCACGCTGCCACCGGGCACCCGCGCCACCGTCCGCGACTTTCTCGGCAACATGATCGACGCCCGCCCGCCCGGCGCCCCCACCGACGGGGACGGCTGATGTCGCACCTTGCCCCCGCCGATGGCGCCAGCCATGTCCTCGTCGTCGATGACGACAGCCGCATCCGCCAGTTGCTGGCCAAGTATCTCGGCGGCAACGGCTACCGCGTCACCGCCGCCGCCGACGCCGCCGAGGCGCGGCGCAAGATCTCGGCCATCGAGTTCGACATCCTGGTGGTCGACGTGATGATGCCCGGCGAGGACGGCCTCAGCCTCACCCGCGCCCTCAGCGCGGCGCAGGACGTGCCGATCCTGCTGCTCACCGCCAAATCCGACGGCGCCGACCGCATCCGTGGCCTGGAAGCCGGCGCCGACGACTATCTCACCAAGCCCTTCGAGCCGCGCGAATTGCTTCTGCGCCTCAACAACCTCCTGAAGCGGCGGCCGCTGCCGGAGGCGCCGCTGACGCGCGAGGAGATCCGCTTCGGCCGCTTCATCTTCAACGCCAAGCGCGAGGAACTGTGCGATGGCGACATGCCGGTGCGTCTCACCGACCGCGAGCGCCAGTTGCTCGGCCAGTTCGCCGCCAGCCCCGACGGCACGCTGTCGCGCGAAGCGCTGATCGGCGAGCCGGGCGAGGTTGGCGAACGCACCATCGACGTGCAGATCAACCGCCTGCGCCGCAAGATCGAGATCGACCCCGGCAACCCCATCTTCCTGCAGACGGTGCGCGGCGTCGGCTACCGCCTGCGCTTCGAGGGATGACGATGACGCCCGCGCCCGACCCCACCGAGACGCGCGGCCGCGTCGCCGCCGCCCTCGACCGGCTGGACGATCTGATCCGCCACGTCCGCTGGCTGGTCGCCCGCTACAGCCCGAGGGTCGTGCGCCGCGCCTGGGTCGGCGCCGGCCACGCCATCAACCGGTCGCTGCCCAAGGGGCTGCTCGGCCGGTCGCTGCTGATCGTCGTCGTGCCGATGCTGATCCTGCTCGGCGTGTTGACCGGCGTGTTCATGGACCGCCACTGGATGCTGGTCACCCAGCGCCTGTCCGACGCCGTCGCCGGCTCGATCGTCGGGCTGGCCAACATTTCCGACAATACCGCCCTCTCCGACCCGCTGCGCGACGATGTCGTCAATTCGGCCGCCAAGGCGATGGGGCTGTCGGTACAGATCCTGCCGACCAGCGAGATCGGCCGGGTGCGCCGGGCGTCGAGCGACATCGTCCACGCCATGCTGGCCGATGGCATCGTCAAGCGCACGCACATGCCGTTTTCCATCCGCGACACCTCCGACGGCAACCGCATCGAGGTGCGGATGATCGTCCATTCCGGCGTGTTGAAGGTCGATTTCGCCCGCAGCCTCGCCTACGCCGCCAACTGGCACTTCTTCCTGGTGTGGATGGTCGGCACCGCCCTGTTCCTGGTGCTGGTGTCGCTGATCTTCCTGCGCAACCAGATCCGGCCGATCGAGCGGCTGGCCGCCGCCGCCGATGCCTTCGGTCGCGGCCGGCCGGTCGAAGGCTTTGCTCCGTCTGGCGCCCGCGAAGTGCGGCAGGCGGCGCACGCCTTCATCGGCATGCGTCGGCGCCTTGAACGGCAGATCGAACAGCGCACCACCATGCTGGCCGGCGTCGGCCACGACCTCAAGACCATTCTCACCCGCTTCCGCCTCGGACTGGCGCTGCTGCCCGACGGCGAGGAGACGGCCGACCTGCGCTCCGACGTCGCCGAGATGGAGGCCATGCTCGAGGCCTATGTCGATTTCGCCCGCGGCGACGCCGACGAGACGCCGCAGCCGCTCGACGTCGAGGCGACGATATCCGACTGCCTGCGCCAGATGGCCGAACCGGCCGGCCGGACGGTTCACTTCGCCTTCACCGGCGATGGCGCCCTGACGCTGCGCCCCACCGCCTTCCGCCGGCTGATCGCCAACCTGATCGGCAACGCCGTCCGCTACGGCCGCACGGCGGTGTGGGTGACGGCCGAGCGCCGCGAGGGCTGGCTGTCGGTGACCATCGAGGACGATGGCCCCGGCATTCCGAGTGACGAGCTGGAAGCGGTGTTCCGCCCGTTCTACCGGCTCGACGCGGCGCGCAACCAGGACGTCCCCGGCACCGGCCTCGGCCTCGCCATCGCCCGCGACGTTGCCCGCAGCCACGGCGGCGACATCGAGCTCGGCCCAAGCCCGCGCGGCGGCCTCAAGGCGACGGTACGCCTGCCGGCTTGAGGGACGGTGATGCTCACGGCGAGCGGAGCCCGAGCATTATCGCTCGCCGCTGACGACAGGCCTCACTTCAGGAAGATCGCCTTGGCCGCCGCCCTGACGACCGCAGCCAGCTCGACCGGATCGGTGGAGATCATCCGCCGGTGGTGAGGGGCCGCCATGGCCAGCGTGATGGAGCTCATCAGGAGCGAGAAGAAGACATTCGGCGCCACATCGGCAATCACCTTCTGCCGGATGCCCTCCTCGATCAGCGGCATGGCGTCCTGCCCGAACGGGCCGATCAGCCGGTCGAGCAGCATGTCCATCCGCTCGCCCGGCGTCGACGCCTCCTGCAGCAACAGGCCGGGAAAGATCGGCAGATCGATGCTGACGTCGACAACCACATCGATGAGCAGCTCGAGGCGTTGCCGCACCCCCATGCCGGAACCATCCTTGATGGCGCTGAGGGCAGCGGTGCGGCTTTCGTGGCTGGCCGCCAGATCGATCATCGCCGACCACAGCCCGGCCTTGCCGCCGAACAGCCGGTTGATCAGCGCCATGTCGACGCCCGCCTCGTCGGCCACGGCCCGGAGCGACGTGCCGTCGTAGCCCTTGCGGGAAAACTGGTTCAGCGCCGCCCTGAGCAGCGCCGTCCGCCCCGACTCGGCCGTCTTCGGCCGCCGGCCGGTCCGCCGCCTCGCCTCTCCCGCATCGTCCATCCTGCCCTCCAGAGCCCGCTCGCAAAGCTACCTATCACTTCACCGTTGACGGCGAAATCCGGTACACCTATTAAGTCATCAACTGATGACTTTTCATCGATTGACGTGCTTTGCTGGCGGCAGGCTTGGGAAGAGGCCGGATGCCGCGGTCTCTGAGGGGGAGTTTGCGACCATGCCGGCCAGCCATGCCATCTATCCCAGCGCGGCACGCGTGATCCTGGAGATGCGCAACATCACCAAGACGTTTCCAGGCGTGATGGCGCTGCGGGACGTCAGCTTTTCGGTTGAGGAAGGCGAAATCCACGCGCTCTGCGGTGAG
>JAGSYU010000016.1 GCA_018262575.1 Pseudomonadota bacterium
CTGGCCTTTCGGAAAAATCGCGCAGGAATTCAGTGACATGCTTTCGCAGCGACAGCGCTTGTTCCGACAGATTGCCGGACAGATTCATTAATTCGCCGGAGGCAGCACGTGTCGCCGCCGCCGCCGATCCGACGACCGCGATGTTCTTGGTCACTTCGCTGGCCCCCACCGCTACCTGCTGGCAGCTGGCAGCAATTTCGCTGGTCGCCAGCTCCTGTTCCTTCATCGAATCCGCGATATGGCCGGTAAGTTCGTTGATTTCCGAAATGACGTCGACGACCCGTACCATTTCATCGACCGATTCATTGGTAACGCGCTGAATTTCCGAAATCTTGGAACGGATTTCCTCAGTCGCCTCGCCGGTCTGAGAAGCGAGTTGCTTGACCTCGGCAGCGACGATTGCAAAGCCCTTGCCCGATTCTCCGGCACGGGCCGCCTCGATGGTGGCGTTGAGCGCCAGCAGGTGGGTCTGGTCGGCAACGTGCTCGACGGCGTCGGTCGCGACGATTTGATGGCTGGCCATCAGTCCAACCACGTCACCATCGCCTATGTCGCCGAGGACCAGCTTTCCGAGGTGCTCAAGGCCTTCGTCGCCCAGGCGATCACCCAGAACATCAAGGTCCAGGTGGCTGGCGACGCGCGGAAGCTGTTCTGACGGATTGGTCCCCGCGCTCGGCACCGTTCGCGGGGACCGTCTTCGGATTCGCCTTTACCGGAACAAGGAGTATAAGCGCCCTCAGTCCTGCTGCCGGACGCGCCCGCCGGCAGACGTCCCGCGCGATGGAGCTTGGCGAGACTGTGGTGACACCTCCCGATCCGAATAGACCGGCCACCCCAATGACGCTCGACGAGATTGCGGCGGCCACCGGCTTCTCGCGCACCACGGTTCGCTTCGTCGTCAATGGCCAAGCTGAGCGCTATCGCATCAAGGCCAAGACACGTGAGCAGATCGAGCGCTTCATCAGCGAACATGGCATCGTCATCGATCGCACGGCGCGCAGTTTGCGCCTCAAACGCTCGGATGCTGTCGGTCTTGTGCTGCCGGACCTCGCCAATCCCTTCTTCGCCCATCTCACTGCCGCGCTGGAAGATCTCTGCCACGCTGCCGGGCTCGTCCTACTCACCACCTCCTCGCACGACGATCCGGCGGGGGAGGCGAGGGCGGTAGCGCGCCTCCTCGAGCGAGGCGTCGATGGCATGGTAATCGCTCCCTGCTCTCCGATGACGGCCATCCCCATGACCGGTGGTCGCAAGTCCTGCGCTGTCGTCATTGCCGACCGTGCCTTCCCCGGCCAACCCTATCCGATGGTAGTGACCGACAACGAGGCGGTGGGCCGGCGGCTGGCCGATATCCTGCTTTCTGAACGCGGAGATGCCGTATTCCTAGCCGCCAGCCGCTGGCTCCCCAGCATCGAAGAGCGCATCCGGGGGTTTCTGGCCGCTTGCGCTGCGCATCGCCTCGACGATGCCGAAAGCCGCATCTTTAGCTCCAACACAGACGACGTCGCCGCAGGCAAGCATCTGATGGAAGAAGTCATAACCCGCCGTGGCGGGCCGCCGGCCGCCTTTGTCTGCTCATCGCTGCTAGTGTTCGAGGGTGCGCTTCAGGCGATCGGCGCCCAGACCGGCCGACTGCCATCGGATCTTCTGCTCGGCACCTTCGACCACCATCCCCTCCTCGATTTCTTGCCCAACAGGGTCGTTTCCGCCCGGCAGGACGAGGTCGCAATCGCGGCTGCCATCTTCCATAGCCTTACCGAGCAGATGCGGGGCAAACCAGCGCATGCCGAACGCTTGGTGATCGACGGTCGCATATGGAGCAACGGCCATCCTCTCTGAAACAAGCCAGCATGTGTGATGCCCTCTTCTGGCGGGTCGTCCAGTCAACGAATGGCGCGTCCCGTGTAGTCATTGCCACAGAGGCCGAGCAGGTGGGGCTGCGGTCATCCTCTGGCCGCCTCGACGACAGCGAGGTCAAACAAGCTGGCTACGCGCTCGATCACACATGACGAAAGACCGCGCTTACGCGGCTTTTGCTCCAGACTTACGGCCGGTGATGGTGAAGCCGATGGGACGAAGCGAGTTCACTCCAGGTTGGTGTGATTTGCGCGCATTGCCTCCGGATCGACCTTCAGGGCCTCGCGCAGCTTGAGGACGAGGCATTCAAACAGCACGTACTCAGCGCCCTCGAACAGCGAGCCCATCGGCAGCACTGAGGTTGCTGGGCCGGAATCGTTGGCCATGGTCTGTGCCGGAATTGTCAGGACGATGTCGGCTACCCGAGGGCAGGCGCCGTCAGGCTGTGCCGTTATACAGAGCGTTTGCGCGCCGGCATCGGTAGCGGTCTTCATCAACGCAGCGACCGTCGAGAAAAATCCCGGCCCCGCTGAAACGACCAGCAGATCCCCTCGACCAAGTGGCGGCGTATTCATGTCCCCCACGACCGACGCCGAGAGTCCCAGATGATGGAGCCGCATCGCGAGCCCCTTGATCTGCAGTCCCTCCCGCCCGACGCCATAGAGCGCTATTCGCCTGGCCGCGGCCAGTGCGGCAACGCTCCGATCAACCTCGGTTCCGTTGATGCGGGTGAAGACGGCAGCCAGATCGTCAAGCGCCTGCTGATACATCGTTACCATCGTCCATCCTCCTATTTGACGCCCCGCCCGCCGGAGCAGGCTGATTTTCGATCAGCGGCGATAGGCGCGTGCCGACAGCGCTGCGGCGATGAGGCCGGCAAACTCCACGGCCTGCCAAGCGGCTCGCCCGATGAACAGGCCGTCGATCTCGGACTCGCCGGCAAGGGACCGAATATTGTCTGCGTTGACGCTGCCGCCGTAGAGAAGCGGTACCTTGTGGTCGCTGAGCTCGGCCAATACGGCTTTGACACGCCGATGTACGGCGACAACGTGGTCCGGTTCGGCGGGAACGCCCGCATCGCCGATGGCCCAGATTGGTTCGTAAGCGATGAGGCAGCGGCCGATCTCGGGCGCAGTCAGGCGGAAAAAGGCCATGCGAATCTGCCGGATGATCGCTTCTGCCGATGCACCGGCATTGCGTTCGGCCGCCGAGTCGCCGACACAAACCAGCGGCGTCAGGCCGTGCGTCAGTGCCAGCCTGACCTTAAGGTTGATCGCTTCGTCGGTTTCCCCGAAATGCTGGCGGCGCTCGCTATGCCCGAGTTCCACCAAGTCGACACCGGCATCCTTGAGCATGCGCGCGGAAATTTCACCCGTGAACGAGCCTTCCTCCTCCCAGTGCATGTTCTGTGCGCCGACCAGTATCGGACCGGTCGTGCCAAGCGTCTCCCGTACCGCTGACAGGGCCGTGAACGGAGGAAC
Source organism: Pseudomonadota bacterium (assembly GCA_018262575.1). GTDB lineage: Bacteria > Pseudomonadota > Alphaproteobacteria > Rhizobiales > Pleomorphomonadaceae > Pleomorphomonas. Next base: position 3,339 of record JAGSYU010000016.1, read on the forward strand.
GACGAAAGCTGCGGCGTCCTCGGGCATCTTGGGCAACAGCGGCAACAGCGTTGCAATGTAATCTCGCGCTTCGGTCGCGGTCTTGTTCATCTTCCAGCCGGTGCCGATCCAAAAGTCCTTCATGACGTTCTTTCCTTCAGGCGCGGGCGGATACCCCCGAGCCTTGCCGCCCCCGCCGGCCGTGAAAGGCATGAGCGGTGCGCTGGCCTGCAAGTCGTTGATCGCTGTTCCGATGGATCGGGGACGGCGGCAAGCCGCCCCCGATCCGCCGTACGCCCTTTTTCTGAGGCCTGCCCTGTTTGGTCTGGCCTTTGCCACTGCGCTTGGAGGAGAGGGCCGAGGAGGAAGCCCTGGCACAGCGGGGCACCGGTGGGTCGTCTGCCGGCTATAAATCGGCTCAGGCGGATCTGAGCAGGGACATTGCCGCCTTCATGTCGGAAAGGACGGTGGCGTCCGGCTCTTCGAAGGCATAGACCACCTCAAGGAAGAAGGTTTGCTCCTTCAGCTTGTAGCGGCTCCAGAAGGCCGACAGATCGGCCGGGCTGACCAGTCCGCCGTCATGCGTGAAGTTCCAGTGCCGATCGTACAGGCCGTCGGTTTGCTGGATATGGTAGGCGGCAATGTAGCTGCCGCAGACGGCCATCCAATGATCCATGTTGGCATCGCCGCCGAACAGCGGCTTGAACATGGCATGCCCCCAGTCGACATTGAGGCGCACGGGCACATCTGTCGCTCCGTCCAGGTCGCGCATCAGGCGCAGCGCGTCGGCGGCCGTCGAGGGGAACTCGGTCGACAGCGGTACCGGCTCGACCATCAGCATCTTGAGGCCGCGCGCCTTGGCATGGCGGGAAAGCCCGACGTAGATGTCGAGCGCCGTCTTGTATATTTCCTCGCGTTTTCTGGGATCGACGGCATCGTCGGCGCTGAATGAGCCGAACGGCATGCCGGCGACCGGGACCTCCATGGCGGCGGTCATGTCGATCGCCCGAGCAAGATGCTGGCGGCCGAGGTCGCGCAGTTCCGGCGTTGGCGCCAGGACGTGGTTGTAGCTGTAACTTGCAAGGCCGCCGAAGCTGCTTTCGATGGTGACGCCGGCCCGGGCGAAGGCCCGGGTATAGGCGAGGGCCAACTGGTCGCGCTGGGCCTCCGGCCACCAAGGGTCGACAAGATCCCAGGTGAACTGAACGTAGCGGGTGTTGAGGTCGTCGGCTACCAAGGCGGCCAGACGCTCGGCTTCCAGCCAGCGCTTGACGGCGAAGGAGAGGTTTAGTCCGAGTTTCATGGGAATCCTCGTTGGTCTTCAGTTCAGGCGTCGCGGCGCATATAGCGGCGAGAGATGGCGTCGAACGAGATGGCCAGAACCACGATGGTGCCGCTGACGACCCCCTGCCAGTAAGGCGACACGCCGAAGAGGACGATGATGTTCTCGATAATGCCGATGATGGCGGCACCGAGGATGGCGCCGACCGGTGTGCCGACGCCACCGGTGGTGGCGACGCCGCCGATGACCGATGCGGCGATCGGCGGCAGTACCCAGGTGTCGCCGATAGATGGCTGGGCCGTGCCAAGGCGGGAGACCATCAGCAGACCGGCGAGGGCTGCCAGCATGCCAGCTGCGGTGAATGTCAGGACGCGCACCCGATTGACCTTGATGCCCAGCATGGCGGCGGCGGCCGGGTTATTGCCGATGGCATAGAGATAGCGGCCGAACGGCGTCTTCAGCGTGACGAAGGCGGCAATCGCCAACACCACGATCATGATGATGAACGGCACCGGAATACCGACTATGTCGCCGCGTCCAAGGAACTGGATCTGCTTGGGAATGTTGGTGATGGCCACGCCTTTGGTCAGCACGAGATTGATACCGCCGTAAATGCCGGCTGTGCCGATGGTCAGCACCAACGAGTGCAGGCCGAGCTGGGTAACCATGATGCCGTTGAAAAAGCCGAGGACGCCGCCGAAGGCGAGGCCGAGGACGATGGCGACCCAGGGATTGACGCCGACGGTCATCATCAGCATTCCCGCGACGACACCGCAAAGGCCGCCGATCACGCCGAGCGACAGGTCGAGTTCGCCGAGGATCAGCAACATCGACTGGCCGACCGTCACCAGGCCGACGAAGGCCAGCGATCGGGCGATCACCGACATGTTGTAGGACGTGAGAAAATAAGGTGACAGCAGGGCCGACAGCACGAAAATGATCAACAGGGCAACGAATACGCCGGCAAGCGGGTTCGCCAGGAGGAAGGAAAGGTTCTTACGCTGCATTGGAATGACTCCCAGAGCCGAAGATGGCGCCGATAAGTGTCTCGTTGCTGGTGGTGGCGTTGTCGAAACTGCCCGTTTGACGGCCGGCATACATCGTCACGATGCGGCTCGCGCACTTGCGCAACTCGTCCATTTCCGAAGAGATCAGGATGATGCCGACGCCGGATTCGGCGAGGCGCTTCATGATTTTGTAGATTTCCGCCTTGGTGCGGACGTCGATGCCCTTGGTCGGCTCGTCGAAGATCAGCACTGACGGCGATGTGGCCATGGCCCGGCCGATGATCGCCTTCTGCTGGTTGCCACCCGACAGGAAGAAGATCTTCTTTTCCATGCTGGCTGTCTTGATGTCGTAAGCGGCGATGATCTGCTTGACCAGAGCCCGTTCCTTGCTCGAGGAGATGCCGAACCGCGCCATCGTCTGCTTCAGAATCGAGACACCGATGTTCTCGCGCACGGAAAGCTGCGGCAGAATTCCATGTAGCTTGCGCTCTTCCGACAGATAGAGCAGGCCGTGGCCAACCGAATGGCTGGTGTCGCCAAGCACGTGGGGCTGGCCACGCAGTCTGACTGTGCCCGTCTTGGCCTTGAGATAGCCGAAGATCGTCTGCATCACTTCCGAACGGCCAGCCCCGAGCAAACCGGCAAAGCCCAGGATTTCGCCATGGCGAAGCTCAAAGCTTACATCGTGGAAGCGGTGGCCGCTGAGGTTCTTGACTTCAAGGACCGGCGGGCCGGATGGCGGCTCGGCTGGCGGTGTCGGACGGAAATGCTCCTCGAACGACACCTCGGAACCGCTCATGGCGCGGATGAGGTCGCGCTCGGTGATATCGGCGATCCGACCATCGGCCACTTTCTCGCCATTGCGCAATACTGTGAAGTCGTCGCCGATTTCCAGCACCTCGCCCATCTTGTGCGAGATGAAAACAATGGCATGGCCGGTGTCGCGAAACGACTTGACGACGCTGAAGACTCGCTCGACCTCTGTCGTCGTCAGCGATGACGTCGGTTCATCGAGGATCAGCACCTTCATATGCTTATTGGTCGAGGCGCGCGCGATCTGCAACAACTGCTGGTCGGGCACCGAAATGTTGCGCACCAACGCCGACGGTTTGGCGGTGATGGCAAAGCGATCGAGATAAACCTGCGCCTCGCGCTCGAGGGCGCGCTGACTGACCAGGCGGCCGGTGAAGTCGGCGCGATCGTAGGGAATGAACAGGTTTTCCGCCACCGACAGGTGGGGGAATAGGCTAAGTTCCTGAGGCACGTAGGCAATAAAGCGGAACTTCTCCGGGTTTTCGGCGACGTCCTTGCCGTCGATGACGATACGGCCGCGGGTGGGCGACGGATCGGAGCCCGTGATCAGTTTGACCAGGGTAGACTTGCCGGCGCCGTTTTCGCCGGCCAGTACATGGACGCGACCAAGCTCCAGCTTGAGACTGACGTCGTCCAGCGCGCGGACACCGGGAAAGTCGCGTCCTAAACCTTCAACTTCGAGAAATGCCATGGTTCGTGTCCTGGAGGCTGATGCGGCCAGCCTTTGCCGGGGCGGGATAGCCCGCCCATCGCGCCGCCGCCGGGGCGCCGGCCTGCCGACGAGGCAGGCCGACGTCCATGGCGGCACGCGCCGCTGGGCTGATCGTCAGTCGATGTTGTCCTTGGTCAGCACTGCGATGCCGGTATCGATGGTCTTCGGCGTCTCGACACCGAGAGCCTTCTGCCACATGGTCATGACCGCCCAGTAGCCCTGCATCTGCGGCTTGGTCGACGATGAACTGTCGGCCACGCCATCGCGGATGGCCTGCAGCATCTCCGGCAGGTTGTCGAGGCCGACCAGGGTAATCTTGCCGGCCTTGCCAGCTTCGGTGATGGCTTGGGCGACGCCGATCGGGCCGGCTGCGTCGCAGGCGACCCAACCCTTGAGGTTCGGGTTGGCCTGCATGATGGCCGCCGCCTGCTTCTGGGCCGTCTCAATGTCGTCGTTGTCGATGCCAGTGGCGACCAGTTTGATCTTCGGGTACTTCTCAAACACTTTCTTATGGCATTCAGCGCGGATCGCGTGGTTCGGCGCGCTCGGCACGCCCATCATGATGGCGACTTCGCCTTCTTCGTTGAGCAATTTGACCAGACGTTCGGAGGCGATCTCCGCCTGCTCGCAGAAGTCGTTGCCGATTGCCGTCAGTGCCATGCCTTCGGGGGGGACGGAGTCGAACACGGACACCTGGATTCCCTGTTCCACGGCTTCTTCAAGCGGCGCGCGGTTGCCCGACGGGTCGAGTAAGTCGATGGCGATGCCATCCGGACGGGTGGCGATCGTCGACTCGAGGATCTGGTTCTGCTGGACGACATCGGCCTGCTGCGGCGCGCTGTACTCAATGGTCACCTTGGCGCCGGTCTGGGCCTCGATCACTGCGGCGGCATGCTTGGCGCCGTCGTTCACCAGGTCGAACCAGGGATGGACAACTTTCGGAACGATGACGAAGCGGAAGCTGTCCTTCTTGATCAGGCCTGGCAGGTCGCCGGCGAAGGCGGCGCCGGTGAACAAAATGGCGGAAGCGGTCAGCAGAGCTACGGTAAGCTTTTTCATGGGGTACTCCTCCTTGGTTTTCACGCTTTCTTTATTCCCGGGCATTCCCGGCAGAGCCGGACGAAGAGGGGAAAAGAGTTTGTCGTGAAGTGTGGACCTTTCCTCCAGGTCTTGATCTCTTTTACCAACGACCGGATCGAAGTTTTCTGCACTTGTCAGAAAAATAAGTGCATAAACTTCAATTTAAACCAAAAATCTCATGTAGGTGGAAGCGTAATACTTGGTTGTACGTCGGCCATTTCGGCAACAAAAATCCGTTTCGCACGGTTCTCCGGGCGATCATTCAAGCTCTGGTTTTGGTTCGACGGCAGGGCGGGGCTTGGGAGACCTCTGTCTCCGCGGTGGTCCGCTCAGGCGCTGATCGATAGTCTCCTGCCGATCAGGCGGTAGTCGAGAGGCCTTCGAAGATCAGGGCGACCGAGATCGCTCCCGGATCGGGGAACCCGAGACTGCGTTCGCCAAGCGTCTTGGCCTTGCCCTTGGTGGCAATCATCTGGCGCGTGGCGTCGACTCCGGCCTTAGCGGCGACCGCCGCCTGTTTCAGTGCGGCGTCGGCACCATTGCCAACCGCGGCCGTGAGGGCTTCGACGGCAGGGCTCAGCGCGTCGAACATCGTCTTCTCCCCGAGAACCACCTTACCGCGCGCCTGCACATTCTGAGCGGCGGCGGTCATGCCGGCGGCAAGCGTTCCTGCATCGAGCGCTCGGTCGGCGACGGTGCGGCCGAGCGTGGAGAACCAGGTGCCGAAGACGATGCCGGCTGTACCACCGGCTCCCATCAGCTTGCTGCCGATCATGGAGAAGTCGGCGCCGGCCGAAACCGGGGCGGAGGCTTCGAGTCCTTCCTTGGCAGCGGTGAAAGCCCTCGCCATGGTCACGCCGTGGTCGCCATCACCGAGGTCGCGATCGGCCTGACAGAGTAGATCGCAACTGTCGATGATCGATTGGCAGGTCCGCAGCAGGCGGGCTCGCAATTCGGCGGCAGAAAGCACCTCGTTGGTCATTTAAACTCCTCCGAACTGACCGACGCCCGGCACATAGGCAGGCGCGTTCAGTGCGACTTTCAGGTCCGGATTGAGACGCAGGAAGCTCAGCGAGAAGCCGGACATTTCCTGGCAGGTGAAGTAGGCGCCGATGTCGAAGCGCGACACGACAATTCCTCGCTCGTTGAGGATCATGCGCATCTTGCGGTTGACGATCATCAGTTCCGCGTAGGTTGCGCTGCCAAAGTTGTCGAGCAGAACGGCGATCTCGTCGCCTGCCTTGAGATTCAGATCGGCGACCAGGTGGTCGGTGATCTCAGCGGTCAAGTCATCGGCCAGCGGCAACTTCTGGCGCTTGACACCGCGCTCGCCATGCATGCCCATCCCGATCTCGATCTCGTCATCGCCGATCTCGAAGGTCGGCGTTCCGGTGTGCGGCAACGAACCGGCGCGAACAGCGACGCCAAAGGTCGAGAGGTTTTTCTTGGCCGTTTCGACGAAGGCGAGAACCTCATCGAGCGTATCGAGATGCTCGCAGGCCCAGGCTGCCAGCTTGACCTGATAGACGGCGCCGGCAATGCCTCGCTTGAGGTCCGGATCGGCGATGGCGGCATCGTCGGCGACCAGCGACGTGGCGCAGCGAATGCCTTCCTCGGCCAGAATCTCGGACGCTACCTCGAAGTTCATTACGTCACCGGCGTAGTTACCGAAGACGAACAGCACGCCCTTGCCGGTGTCGACCGCGCGGGCCGCCACGGCGATCTGATCAGGAGAGGGGGCGGCGAAGATCTCACCGGCCACCGAGGCATCGGCGAAACCTTCGCCGACGAACGCCGTATACATCGGCTCGTGACCCGAGCCGCCGCCAATCACCAGAGCGACCTTGCCTGTACGCTTGACGGACCGGCGCAACACCGGCCACATCCCTTCGCGAACCACCGCGCCGTTGGACAACGCGACAAGCCCGTCGAGCGTCTCGTCGACGATTCTGGCTGGCGCGTTGAAGATCTTCTTGACCTTACTCATCTCGGATCTCTTCCCCTTTTGACGGAGTATCGGCCTGCATCGGCACGACCTCGATCGGAACACCGTCGTTGCGCAAACGGTTGATCTCGTTGGCATCGGCACCCTCGGTGGTGAAGACGCGGTCGAACTCCTTGAGCTGACCAAACAGGTGCAGCGCCGACTTGCCGAACTTCGAATGGTCGAACAGCAGGAACGACCGCTCGACGGCCGCCTTCATGGCAATCTTGGTGCGCGTCAAATCGCCCTGGTGCAGGTAGGCCGATCCGTTCCGTACACCGGCCGTGGAAAAGATGCCGAGGTCGGCCCTGAGGCGAGCCAGGGCAAGTTCACAGTCAATGCCAAGGAAGGCATCCATCACGACATCGTATTGGCCTCCCAAGCAGATGACGGTGAGCTCCTCGCGGCGGATCATGCTGGTGACCACGCGCGCGGCATTGGTGATCACCGTAAGTGGCTTGCGTAGCGGCAGGAACTCGATCAGAGCGCCGGTGGTCGAACTATCGTCGATGATCAGTGTCATTCCCGGCTCGATCAACTCGGAAACGTGTCGAGCCAGTGCGCGTTTCTCTTCCTGATGACGGCGGCCGCGATAGTTGAAGTTGCTGTCGAACACCACGCTCGGCAGGATCGTCACGCCGCCGTGCGTCTTTCGAACGCACTGCATCGCCACCAGTTGCTCAAGGTCGCGATGAATGGTCATGCGGCTCACAGCGAACTGACTGGCTAACTCATCGACCGAAGAGGACTCGCGCTCGCACAGGTAGTCGAGAATCTGGAGTCGTCTCTGTTCGCCGCTGATCGGTGTAGATGTCATCAACTCCCACTCCGAAAACTTGGTGGTCGATGTGACCACCTCAGATTTACGGAATCACACTAGCACCAAACGACGGCTTTCTCCGTCGCCCGCATCGCCTTCTGCCGTCTGGGAAATTCTGCCTTATGCCGTTATCCGGGCTGCCAGCGGTCTCGCGGTATCAAGAGCTGAACAGGTTCGTTACGTCGGAAACGTGGCGGCCAAGCGCATCCTTCTCCCACTAGAACCACAACTGGGCTTCTCCTCCCCGGCGGCAGTTCGTATCACGTTTTATGTTATTATTACCGTATTTATTGGTAACATGTATCGCGCCAATGTCAAGGGTGGGCCTGCGGTAACCGGCGTGGGCCAGGAACGGAATTCGTTGAGGGCGTGTCTTTTAAAAAGCTGCTTTGAAACAGTCACTTATAAGAAAGGTGAGGTCGGCGCATTATGTCTGGTGTCCGTGAATCTCATCTCAGATGTAGTTTTATCACATATTTTTTGTGATTTGTAGCAGGCGTTCTTGCGCAAAACGCCGCGTGTCGATTATATTTCACATCATGGTAGGCGTTATGAAATAACAACCAGCGAGGCCCACGGCGATGTCCGAAACGAGATTTGATGACAAGTTGGCTCGCATTCGCGCCGGGGGATATCGGCGCGGCGACTTCATTATCGCCGATGCCAAAGATGCCGACATGAGCAGCGGCATCCCGTCCGTCGGCTTGTTGCGGTTGCCCGACGGCGGTACACCGCGTTACCGCACGCGTCCGGAGTATCTCGCCAGCATCGAGGAACTCGTGCGTCATGACGCCGTCGACATCATGTTGCTGTCGGTCTCGAACCTCGAAGCCATCACCAGACGTGGTGCGCTCGAAGGTTCGAAGGTCAAATTCGCGATCCGCGCCAACGACGCTACCGATATCTGGCGCCTGCGTGGGGCGGTCTACAAGGATTTGCCTTCGCAAGCCTTCCGGACGTCATCGATCAGGCGGGCTCTTCGCTACACCGATCTCGGCCTCTATTCGATCACCTTCAACAACAATCTCGATGCCGATTACGCATCCCTGCAAGCCTTTGCGGCTTTTCGGGAACAAGCATTGGAGCTGGGCTTCACCTATTTTCTCGAGGTGTTCAATCCCAATGCTTCCACTCTGTCGCCAGAGGACTTGCCGTCCTTTGTCAACGACGCCATCGTTCGCTGCCTTGCCGGCTTGACGGACGAGGAGAAGCCGCGCTTCCTCAAGATCGCCTACAATGGGCCGAAGGCGCTTGAGGAACTGGCAAGCTTCGATCCCGAAATGGTGGTCGGTGTGCTCGGCGGTGGCGCCGGCACAACGCGCGATTGTTTTGAACTGGTCTATCAAGCCGAGAAATACGGCGCGCGGGTTGCTCTATTCGGGCGCAAAATCAATTTGGCCGAATGGCCACTGGAGATGGTGCGCCACATGCGCGCCGTCGCCGACGGCGATCTGACGCCAGCCGACGCCGTTGCTTCCTATCACGATATGCTGCGGAAGGCAGGGATCGTGCCCCTCCGCCCCCTGGTGGAGGACTGCAGGGTCACCGAGCCGGTGCTGGAACGCGGCTGATATCCGGCGGCTTCGCCAGGCCGAGCATAACGAACTCGATAGCCTGCGCAGCGTCGCCGTTATCAATCGGACACACATGTCGGTGTTCATCCGATCCTCCCGGTAGGCTGAAGCGTCACAACGTCAGCATACGAGGTTCGGATCGGATGAAACTCTGGCGAAAGGCATGCCTAGAGCGAAATCGGCCGCGTGCGGCCGGTGTTCATCAGCTTTTCGGTTCCGGCGAAGTCGATGATACCGGCGTCGGAGCCGAGACCGGTGGCCACCAGGCCGCCGCAGGCCGAAGCGAAGCGGGCGGATTTCTCAATATCCCAACCATGATTGAGGCCGGCAATCAGCCCGGCGGTAAAGGCATCGCCACAGCCGGTCGTGTCCTTCACGTCGATATCAAAGGCCGGCAGCCGGAAGACATTGTCTGGCGTTACCACCATGCAGCCGTCGCCGCCACGGGTCAGCAGACAGTTGCGAGCCCCTAGATCGCGGAAGAAACGGGCGGCATCCTCGGGATTGGAGTAGCCGCTCATGGCCGTGGCATCCTCAATGCTCGGCACGAAATAATCGACGTGGGGTAGCGACGGCTTCAACATCTGGGTTGTCGCGGAGGTGGCCGACAGCAGGTCAAAGGTCGTAATGCAGCCGGCCGCCTTGGCCGCCTTGAGGAAGGCCGTCGTGGGCGCTCCGTCGAACTTGGCGAGCAGCGGCATGCCACCGACATGGACGAACTTGGCATCGAGCACACCGGCATATTCTGCAGGCGTGAGTGTGAACTCGTCCGATGCGCCGCGACGATGAAGCGCCGGCCGGTCGCCGTTCGGGCGGACGTTGAGAATGGTGGCCGATGTCGGGACACCGGTTATCCGCCGCATCGATGCGACATCGACGCCGAAACCCTTCAAGGTCATCAGGATGAAGTCGGCCTTTTCGTCCTCACCCACCGCCCCGACGGCCTTGGTCCTGAGACCGAGCTTGGCGCAGTCCACTGCCGTGCCGCCGGCAGTGCCGGCGACCGTGAGGCGGATTTCGTCGATGAACCGCAATTCCCCACCGGGCGGAATGCCATCGACCGGGCGTCCCAGAACATCGAGAATGTACAGCCCGACGACGCTGACATCAAAAGCCATGACGAAACCTCCATGCCAAACCAAGGGACGGCCGGAATCCGCTTGTCGATCCGTTGTGCCGTCGGCCTCGGTCGTGTTTCACCGACCCGGCGCGATATCTCGCTGCCGGGACACTGATCCGGCCCATGTGTAACGGGCCGGATGCGTTTAGTTTGAGCGACCCTCAGGTGCGTTCGCGTGAGGCGAACACCGTACCGGCGAGGATGATGAAGCACCCGACGACGAAGGTTTGCCAGGAGCTCGGAATGCCGGCGAGGATCAGGACGTTGTTGACCAGCGTCACCAGGATCACGCCGAGGATCGTGCCGATCACAGTGCCCGAGCCACCGGTGATCCGCGCACCGCCAAGCACCACGGCTGCGATGACGCCGAGTTCGGACCCGGAAAGGTCGAACGGGTTGGCGAGGCGATTGCTCGACACATGCAGCATGCCAGCGACGCCCGCCAGAAGGCCAGCATAGGCGAAGATGAAGACATGAACCTTGCGGAGATCGTAGCCGAGCCGCTCGGCGATGGACGAATTGCCTCCGATGGCGAAGATGGCACGGCCCATCAGGGTACGGTTGAGAATCCACCAGGTAACAATAGCGGCGACGACCAGCACCAGCACATAGGCCGGCAGTACGGCGATCGATCCGCTGTCGGTTTCAACCTGCCAGAGTTCGTATTTGCCGAAGCTTTCGATCGATGTCGGCACATTGACGAAAAGCTCGGTACCAATGAATGTCAGCAGGAAGCCGCGGATGACATATTGCGTGCCGATCGTCACGATCAGTGCAGGGGCGCGGAGATAGTGCACCAGCAGGCCGTTGCAGACGCCGAGCAGTGTGCCGCCGGCCGCGGCCATCAGCAGGATCAGCGGCATGGGCATTGATGGCATGTAGGCCGCCACCGCCGTGGTGATCCAATACATCACCAGCGCTGCGATGGCGGTGAATGACATGTCGATGCCGCCAGCCGCCAGAATCATGAGAAAGCCGAGCCCGAACATTCCCGTGACCACCGAGGCGCGGGCCATGTCGAATATGTTGGAGATCTGCCAGAATTCCGGTGAAATGGCGCCGACGATCACGCTCACCAGTACGATCAGTATCAGCGTGAATGCCGGAGGATGGCGGACGAGCCATGCGACGATGCGCTTTGGCCATGCCGCCCCCTCGGAGGTAGAGTTACCCCAGGTAAAATCACTCATGATAGCGTCCTTGATGGCTCGTCGGTGACCAGCGCGTGATAGAGCGTGTCCTCGTCAACGTGCTCGGCATCGAACACCTTGGCGATCGTTCCCTTGCTCATCACCATTATGCGGTCGCAGTTTTGCAGGAGCTCTGGCAGGTCGTCGCTGACAATAATGACGCCCATGCCATCGGCCGCCAGCTTTTGGATGATGCGGAAGATCGTATCTTTGGAACCGACGTCGACGCCGACCGTCGGCCCGTGCAACACGAAGAGCTTCGGCTTGATCATCAGGCCGCGGCCGATCAGCACGCGCTGTTGATTGCCCCCCGATAGCGATTGCACGGGATTGTCGAGATTGGCGGCGACGATCTGCAGATCGGCAGCGATGTCCTTGGACAAATTGCGGCTGCGGGTTTCGTCGATGGCGCCCCAGCGGTTCTTGATGCGGTCGAGAATTTCGACGACGATATTGGTCCGTATGGGCTTTTCTAAAAACAGCCCTTCCGAGAGGCGATCCTCAGGGACGTAACCGATGCCGGCATTGATGGCGTCGATTGGTCGCCTGAGCGCGACGGCCTCGCCATTGATCATCAGCGTGCCGCCATCGGCGGGCGTGATGCCGGCGAGCGCCCGTGCAAGTTCGTTGCGGCCGGAATCGAGCAGGCCAGTGACGCCGAGGATTTCACCATGGGCGAGGGAGAAGCTTACGTTGCTGAAAGCCTGTGACCGACTTAGGCCGTTCACCGTCAGCAGATTGTCGGCGCCACGTTCGGCCCGGCGATAGCGGGCCACGTCGAGCTGCCGGCCCGTCATCCAATAGCTGAGCTCGCTCTTGGAATGGTCTTTGATGTCGCCTTCCATCACCTTTTGGCCGTCGCGCATGATGATGAACTGGCCGCCGATCGATTTGGATTCGTCGAGCTTGTGGGTGACGAACAGGACGGCGACGCCATTAGCGCGCAGTCGGCCAACCACACTGATCAAGTTGTCGATCTCGCGCTTGGTCAGCGCTGATGTCGGCTCGTCCATGATCACCAGCTTGGCGTCGGTGGCGATGGCGCGGGCGATGGCCACCAGCTGGCGCGTTGCAATCGGAAGTTCCTCGATCGCCAGCGACCAGAAACGCGGATCAGCCGGCAGGTTGACCGCCTCGAGCGCCTTGACAGCTGTCGAGATCAACCGGGCACGGTCGATGCGCCTGGCGAGCTTGCCGCCGGATTCCACCAGTTGCTGGGTGAGAGAGATGTTCTCGGCAACCGAAAGGTTGGGCAGAAGCGACAGGTCTTGATAGACCGTCTCAATGCCGGCCGACAGGGCGCCTATTGGCGACAGGGCGGTGACTTCCTTTCCTCCGATAAGGATGCTCCCTTCGTCAGCCGGCTGTGCGCCGGAAATGATCTTGATCAGGGTGCTCTTGCCGCAGCCGTTCTCGCCCATCAGGTGATAGATCTGGCCGGCTTCGATCGATGTGCTGACGCCGCGCAGGGCGTGCACGCCGGCAAACCGCTTATGAATGCCCCGAAGTTCGAGGAACGGAGGTCCTCCCGCGGCCGTCGGGGAGAACTGGGACGATTTGCTGCTTTCCATTCAAACGCCCGGAAAAACCGGCTCCGACATGTTCGGTTGGCGGTCCGCGCCGGTATTTGGCCGTTGGCGAACCCGATGATATCCTCGCAGGGCCATGGTCCTGCGAGGTTCGAGAGCGTTCCTTCCGTGGAGCCGTCGGCAGTCCGCATGGGGACCTGTGAACTGTCCCCAATCGTCGCGGGTTCACCGGCATCCGGCCTGGCTTGTCCGTCGCAATGACGGCCGAGGTTGGTCCGGTGCGGTGGTGACGGCCGTCGCGTGTCCGCGCGACGGCCGCTTGCGGCCTGACGAACTCAGAAGTCGTACTTGTCGAGGTTATCCTTGTTGACGTCGATCCAGGCCTGTCCGGTCAGGATGATGCCCTTGCCCGGGCCCTGCTTGAGCTGCATGTTGGTGTAGCCGGGCACGCCGAGATCCATGCCGTCCTTGAACTCCTGGCCGTCGATCAGCATCTTGGCGATCTTGTTCATCACGAAGCCGGCATCCTTGGGATCCCACAGGCTGATGCCGGTGACGGCCCCGCTCTGCAGCCAGCGGCTTGTGTCCTTGGGCATGCCGATGCCGTAGACGCAGATCTTGCCGGTGAGGCCGGCTTCCTCGATGGCACGACCGATGCCGATCGGGTCGACGGCCGAGCCGCCCTCAATACCCTTGAGATCGGGATACTTCTTCAGCAGCTCCTTGGTCTTGTTGTAGGCGGTGTTGGCGTCGTTGAACGACTCGTTCTTTGGCGACACCAGCTTCATTCCGGGATATTTGGCTTCGGCGTTGGCGGCGGACGCATCGGCCCACTGGACGTGGGTGAGGCTGCCAAGGGAGCCGACGAAGCTCGTCCACGTGCCCTTCTCGCCCATGCACTTGGCAAGCTGGTCGTTGAAGTGAGCGCCGAAGGCCGCGTTGTCGAACGCTTCCATGTCGACCATGGTGTTCTTGAGGTTGTTGGCCTCGTGCGTCATCACCTTGATGCCGCGGTCCATGGCCCGCTTGAGCACGCCTTCGAGCATCGGCGGATCGAACGGAACGACGGCGATGGCGTCGACCTTCTTGGCAATCAGATCTTCGATCAGGCGTTCCTGCTGGGCGGCGTCGGCCTTTCCTGGACCGACCTGAGTGGCGGCCACGCCCTCGGTCTTCTCGCCGTATTCCTTGACGCCCTGTTCCATGCGAGTGAACCAGGTTTCACCGGCGAGCTTGACGACCGTGGTGATCGTCTGATCGGCGGCGAAGGTGCTGCTGGTACCAAAGGCGGTGCCAAGCATCAGGGCACCCAGAGCCAGTTTGTTCAATATGGCCATGATAGTTCTCCTTCCTCTCCTAAAAACCCTCGTTGGAATTGTGAGCACGAGAGGGTGATCGCGCCGAACCCTTTCAGCTGCCGGCCCGAGGCCGGAGCGCGAACAGGGTCCGAAGGTCGATTCCGGATACCCAGAGAAAGATCAGCAGCAGCAATCCCCAGGCAAAATCCCGGAAGAAATTCGAGATGTTGAGGAAATTGAACATGCTTGAAAGCATCTGCAGTGCTACCGCCGACAGGACGACGCAGGTGATCTTGCCATAGCCACCGCTGGGGCGAACGCCGGCCATGACGGTGATCAGGATGGCAATCAGCACGTAGGATGTACCGTAGTCCCATTTGACGCTGGAAATGCGAGCGGCAATGATGAACCCGGCCACCGAGGCGAACAGGCTGGAGAGCGTGTAAGTCACCATCAGCAAGCGGATCTGATTGAAGCCGGCAAAGCGAGCCGCCTTGGCGTTGCTGCCAAGCATGTAAAGGCGCATTCCGAATGGAGAGAAGCGCAACACGCAGCCGACGATCACCGCAAGGACGATGAACACGGCAAAGCACATCGGTATGCCGAGGATCGGCATGTGGCCGAAATTGTCGAGCGGTTCGATATAGCCCAGGCGGACGCCGGACCCGTTGGTCAGCACGACCGACAGGCCGGTATAGGCAAGCGAGGTACCGAGCGTGGCGATGATCGGAGTCAGCGAGGCGCGCGACACCAGGAACCCGTTGACGAGGCCGCACAGCAACCCGACGGCGAGGCAGGCAGCGGCGAAGACGAAGGCGTAGGTCATCGGGCTGTCGTCGGCGGAAATCCATAGCGGTACGGTGAGTGCCGCGACGATGCCGGCAAGGTTGGCGACGGCGATGCCCGACAGGTCGATGCCGCCGTTGCCTGAGATCATGGTCAGAGTGACGCCGATTGCCAGCAAGCCGAGTTCGGGAACCTGCACTGCCATGGACTGCAGATTGTAGATGCCGGCGAAGTCCGTGCCGGCGATCGCCACAGCGGCGAGCAGCACGAGTGCATTGACAGCGACGAGAAAATTCAGTTGGCGATCCACCGCGCCTCTCCCTGACTTAAAATCTCGAACCTGGCCTCGGGCACCTTTCCGGTGGAAAGGTGCTTCCGAGTCCCGAACCGTCGTTCGCGGGCGCCGGCCTCGACCGACTGGCATCTCCCGGGAGCGACCTTGCCGGAGCGATGACGCTCCGGATCGGCTTGTTGCGACTATCTAGGCGGCCGTCAGCCGCGCCTTGGCGCCAAGCGCCATGGTTCTGAGGATCAGCGCGCAGGATGTCGCTCCGGCATCGAGCACACCGACCGACCGTTCGCCCAGGCGGCTGGCCCGACCGATCTTGGCCACCATGGCCTTGGTGCTGTCGCGTCCCTTTTCCGCTGCCTCGATCAGTGCATCGAGGGCATCTGCGAAGGAGAGTCCGGCGGCATTGGCGGCGTTGAAGGCGGCGAGAGCGGGAACCAGCGCATCGAGCAGCGTCTTGTCGCCAACTTTGGCCGCGCCGATCGACTGGATGCCGTCGAGGCCGTTTGCCAGCATGTTGGCGAAGGCTTTGGGGTCGATGTCGGCGACGGCTTCGATCGCTTCGGAAAACTGGATGAACATCACGCCATAGAGTGGGCCCATCGAACCGCCGATTTCGGTCATGAGCACCGTGCCGAGCGTATCAAGGGCGGCTGTCAGCGACATGTCCCGCCCCCGGATGCGCTCGGCGGTCATGCCGAAGCCCTTGGCCATGTTGACGCCATGGTCTCCGTCGCCGATCTTGCCGTCGATTTCGGAAAGGTAGGCGCGGTTGTCGATGATCGTGTCGGCCAGTTCCAGGACAATGCTGCCGGCTGTGGCATTCGCAAAGGTCTGCATCTCTCTTTCCTTCGCTCAGAGCGCTGCCGGACAAGTGACGTCGACGTCGAGAAACCTTTTGAGTTCCTCGTCCAGCGCCATCACGGTCAGCGTGGCGCCGACCATCTCGAGCGAGCTGAAATAATTGCCGATGTAGGTGCGGTGAATCTTCAGCCCACGCGCGGTTATGGCCGCCTCGATGCTGTCGTTGAGGATGTAGAGTTCGTTGAGCGGCGTGGCGCCGAGACCCGAGATCAGCACCGCCACTTCCGTCCCGGGCGAAAGACCGTGGTCGGCGAGGACGATATCGGCCATCTCTTTGCCAACCTCGGATGCACTCTTCAGTGGCTCGACGCGGACGCCCGGTTCGCCATGATGGCCGATGCCGACTTCCATCGTGCCGGGCTCGATGGCGAAGTTGGGGTGACCCACGGCCGGCAGCGTGCACGGCCCCAGCCCCACGCCGATCGAACGGCAGTTGTCGATCGCTTTCTGAGCTGCGGCGCGGACTTCGGCGAGGCTGGCGCCTTCGGCAGCCTTGGCCCCGCCGACCTTCCACATGAAGATTTCGCCAGCCACGCCGCGGCGCTTCTCGCGCTCGTCAGGGGAGGCGGAGCAGACATCGTCGTTGGCGACAACGGTCGCGATCTCGATGCCTTCTTTTGCCGCCAGCTTGATCGCCATTTTGACGTTCATATTGTCGCCGGCATAGTTGCCATAGAGGCAGACCACGCCCTTGCCGTTGTTGGCTTCGCGAGCGGCGTCGAGGAAACTCTTGGCAGTCGGCGAGGAAAACAGCTCCCCCACAGCGACGGCATCAAGCATGTTACGGCCAACATATCCGATGAAGGCGGGTTCGTGGCCTGAGCCGCCACCGGTGATCACACCGACCTTGCCGGCGCTCGGTGCCGACCGGGCGACAACGACGCGCGAGTTATCCTCGGAGAGGCGAAGAATATCGGCGTGGGCTTTGATGAACCCCTTGACCGTATCCTCGACGACCTCGTCGGGATTGTTGATGAAGCGCTGCATGATGCCTTCCTATTTCCTCGGATCAGACAAGTAGTTGACCTTCACCGGTTCCAAACACCGGCGCAGGCCAAGGGGATGGCTTTCGTGAACCCGGCATGCGCCCACCTTCCGCCCCCGTGCTTGCACGGGAGTCGCAACAGCGGCGCGCCGTTGGCTTGGCCACAAAGCAAATCCATCCCGGCGCCAAAAGACGTCCGTCCTTCGACTTCAAGAAAAAGATTTCGGTGAGGATCCTCCAGGCGCCCCGCGCATTTGCCCAGGGCCCCATCGGTCAGCGCAGCCTCCATCCGCCCTGATGTTTACAATGTTCGCCTCATCACTGACTTTTGTCAACGGTAGAATAATCGCATAGACGAAAGGTGTGGAAGCGACGCCGGAATGTCGGAAAGCCGGCCTTCGGATGAACTCGAACCTTGGAAGAAAGTTCACCGGAAGAGCAGGTAGCCGGATTCAAGTAAAAATTGAAAATCATCTGCCCGGGACAAGCCGTGGTGTACATCGAACGAACACAACGGTCCGCCATCCGTTTGAATGGGCTGACGGATGGCGGCTTCCGAAAAATGGAAACGATATTAGGTGCTTATATTGAAAGCGAAACGGCGAAGTCGTCGTAGACGAGCTCTCGCTTGCCCCGATAGCCGGATGGACTTTGCCAACATCACCGGGCGAGCAGCCGCGCAATCCGTCGGGGCGACTCACGGCGGACCGGATTTTTACTTCAGGACAAGAAGGAAATAGGATCGAGCAGACAAAAATACATAAGCCCATTGCGCAGCCATCGGCGGCGCAATGGTTTCAGGAACGACGTTTGCCGAGCCTCGGCGTTTCAATCTCAAGGCGCGGTATATTTCTCATCCACGCCGTCGATCGCCTTGACGTTGCCGGCTGATGGTCCGGCTGGATCGAAATGTCCGGTGTTCTGCAGGAAGGCGTCGGCGACGGTCTTGGCCAGTTCGACTCCGATGACGCGGGCGCCCATGGTGATGATCTGCGCATCGTTTGACAGGGCTGCTCGCTGAGCCGAATAGGTATCATGGGTCAGGGCTGCGCGAATGCCGCGCACCTTGTTGGCGCTGATGCACACGCCAATGCCGGTGCCACAGATCAAAATAGCCCGATCATATAGTCCGTCACGAACCCCGGATGCTACGCGATCGGCCATATTGGCATAGAACGGGTCGGCGCCGTGTTCAGTTCTGGACACTTCGAACACATCAAAGCGCCCTTTGAGATGCTCAGCCAACAGATGTGCGAGGCCTTCGCCTGCACTGTCGCCCGCAAGAGCAATTTTCATAGTGGTCCTACCTTCCGGAAACCCGGGCTTTTTGAAGCTCGACCGCCACTGACGTCATGCAGTGGGCAACCTTGTTACGTGCTGCCTTCGGAATATCAAAATGAGATTCTCCCAGCGGCTTCACCGCTAACGTAACACGTATATCGTGATAATCAACGCTTTGATGTGATTTTGGTATATTTATGTGGGATTGTTGTGGCATAAATTGAGCATCCGTACACAGGAAGATCACAATGCCCAACAATGACAAGGTCGGCGTCGATGCCGAAACGACGCCCGAGATCCGTAGGCTGGCCAACTGCATCCGCGCTCTGGCTATCGACGGCGTCGAGGCCGCCAACTCCGGTCACCCAGGCGCTCCGCTCGGCATGGCCGATGCCGCCACCGTGTTGTTTGCCAACCACCTGAAGTTCGATGCGAGCCGGCCCGACTGGCCCGATCGCGACCGCTTCGTTCTGTCAAACGGCCACGCGTCGATGCTGCTCTATGCATTGCTGTATCTGACCGGCTACGCCGACATGACGCTTGACCAGATGAAAGCGTTTCGCCAGTTGGGGTCAAAGGCTGCCGGCCACCCGGAATACGGCCACGCCAAAGGCATCGAGACCACGACCGGTCCGTTGGGGCAGGGCATTGCCGGCGCCGTCGGCATGGCGATGGCCGAGCGTCGTCTCGCCGACGAGTTCGGAGCCGATATCGTCGATCACTACACCTACGTGTTTGTTGGCGACGGCTGTCTTGAAGAGGGCGTCGGTCACGAGGCAGTTTCGCTGGCCGGCCATCTCGGGCTCGGCAAGCTGATTGTGCTCTATGACGACAATGGCATTACCATCGATGGGCCGACCTCTGTCAGCTTCTCCGAAGACGTCGGTGCCCGTTTCGCCGCCTGCGGCTGGCATGTCCAGGCTTGCGACGGCCACGCCGCTGCTGCCGTCGACGCGGCGATCGCCGCCGCGCGCAAGGAAACGGCCCGCCCCTCGCTGATCGCCATGCGGACGGTGATCGGCTACGGCTCGCCCAACAAGGCGGGCAAGGAATCCTCGCATGGCTCGCCGCTCGGTGCGAAGGAAGCTGCCGCGACCAAGGCGGCGCTCCATTGGACCGGTGGTCCGTTTGAGATTCCCGAGAATCTGCTGGTACGCTGGCGAGAGATGGGCGCGCGTGGCGCAACAGCCCGGCTCGCCTGGGAGAGGCGCCTTGCCTCGAAGCCAGCGGACGTTCGCGACGAATTCGTTCGCAGAGACCGGCGGGCGTTGCCCGCTAACTATGCCGCGGCTGTCGGTGAGCTCAAGGCGAAGCTGTTCGCCGAACCGCAGAAGGTCGCGACGCGCCGGGCGAGTCAGATCGCGTTGGAGGCGTTGACGGCGGCGGTTCCGGAGATGGTTGGTGGTTCTGCCGATCTCACCGGTTCCAACCTGACTCGCGTGCCGTCGGTGGACAGCCAGTTCAGTCGCAAGACGTCAGGCCGCTACGTCGGCTATGGCGTGCGCGAGTTCGCCATGGGCGCCGCCATGAACGGCATGTCGGTACATGGCGGTCTTATTCCCTACGGCGGCACTTTTCTGGTCTTTTCCGATTATGCCCGCGGTGCCATCCGTCTATCAGCCCTGATGGGGGCTGGGACCATCTATGTCATGACCCACGATTCAATCGGCCTTGGCGAGGATGGTCCGACCCATCAGCCGGTCGAACACCTCGCCTCGCTGCGGGCCATCCCCAATCTCATGGTATTCCGACCGGCCGATGCGGTCGAAACGCTGGAATGCTGGGATATCGCCGTTCGCAACCGTAACCGGCCATCGCTTCTGGCCCTGTCGCGCCAGGCAGTGCCACAATTGCGCGAAAAGGGCGAACCGATTGCCGACAATCGGGCTGAGCGCGGCGCCTATGTCATCCGAACCTATGGTGGCCGCAGGGACGTGACAATTTTAGCTACGGGCACGGAAGTGGCGCTCGCCGTCGAGGCGGCAGAGACGCTCCATGCAGGTGGGGTCGCCGTGGCGGTTGTATCGATGCCGTCGTGGGAACTGTTCGAGG
Organism: Pseudomonadota bacterium; assembly: GCA_018262575.1. Classification (GTDB taxonomy): domain Bacteria; phylum Pseudomonadota; class Alphaproteobacteria; order Rhizobiales; family Pleomorphomonadaceae; genus Pleomorphomonas. Next base: position 23,984 of record JAGSYU010000016.1, read on the forward strand.
CGCAGTCGAAGGCTTATCGCGCCGAGGTGCTCGGACATGCCCCGCGCCTCGCCGTCGAAGCTGCCGGCAAGTTCGGCTGGACCCGTTACGTGGACAGTGAATCCGACGTGATCGGCCTCGAGGGGTTCGGCGAATCGGGGCCTGCCGAGCAGCTCTACGCCAAGTTCGGCATCACCCGGCAAGCCATCGTCGACAAGGCCAAGGCGCTGATCGCAGGCGACTGAGGCACTCACGGGCCGCGGGCATTGGCCCGCGGCCATCCGTGGTTCATACGGCGGGTAAGGCTTCGGCCATCGCCTTGAGAATGATGACGGCCGACGCCGCACCCGGGTCGACATGGCCGAGTGAACGCTCGCCCACGCGCGCGGCGCGGCCGCGCACGGCGACCATCGACGAAGTCGCGTTGGCGCCGTGTTCCGCAGCGGAAACCACCTCCTGCCAGAAGGCTGGTCCGACGAGGTTCCGGGTTTGGGCGAGGGCGGCGGCTTCGGCGGCCGGCAGCCAGGCATCAAGCATGGTCTTGTCGCCGCGCTGACCTTTGCCGCGCTCGCGGATACCGGTGGCTATCGCTTGCAACATGATGGTAATGGCGGCCCGATCGATCTCCTGCACTCCAGCCAGACTCTGGGCCGCCTGCCGGAAGGCGGTCGCATAAAGCGGGCCGATCGAAGCGCCAACCGCGTTGAGAAAAGCAATGGCCACGACATTCATCACGGCGCTCGCCGACGAGAGGTCATGGCGCGGATGGCTGAGTTCGGCGACTACGGCTTTGAATCCGAGCGCCATCGAAATTCCGTGATCGGCGTCGCCTATGGCCCCGTCGAGATCGGATAGCCGGTCCTCCGCCGACTCCATGGCTTCGGCAATCCTGGAGAATAGGGCGGTGAGGTTGCGAACCGCGCTATCGGACATGTTGATCCTCCCTCAGTGCTGTGTTCTGCAGGCGTTGAAAGACTTCCGGGAACCCTCCCGCCCCCACAAGTCTTCGTCATCATCCGGCGCGATCTGGGCGGCCTTCGCGTCGGCGCAGTCTACAGCACGGTCAAAAATGCTGATTCGCATGGATGCTCCAGAAGTTTCGCCAACTCGTCGTCCAGGTGCATCACGGTGATCGACGCCCCCGCCATATCCAGTGAGGTGCAGTAGGGGCCAACCCAGTTGGCACTGACGGTGATGCCCCGCGCTGCGAGGCGTTGCTCGACGCGCCGGTAGATGATGAAAAGCTCCATCATCGGCGTGGCGCCAAATGAGTTGATCAGAACGGCGACGCGATCGCCCGCCACTGCGTCCATCTCCTTGAGGATGGCATCCATGACGGTGTCGACAATGGCGTCGGCGGTGCGGAGGCGCTCGCGCGCCACGCCGGGCTCGCCATGGATGCCGATGCCGACTTCTATGTCATCGGGCCCAAGATCGAACGTCGGCCGGCCAATCTGTGGCAACGAGCAAGGCTCGAGCGCGACGCCGAACGTATAGGTGCGAGCGTTGGCCTTGCGCGTCACGGCCTCGCAGGCATCGAGCGGCAGACCGAGGTCGCAGGCGGCCCCCGCGATCTTGAAGATCAGCACGTTGCCGGCAACGCCACGTCGGCCTTCGCGACTTTCGATCGGTGAGGACGCTATATCGTCGGTGGTCAGCACCGTCCGTACGCTGATACCGCGGCTTTCGACGATCTCGGCCGCCATCTCGAAGTTCATCACGTCCCCGGCATAGTTGCCGTAGACGAACAGAACACCGGCGCCGCCGGACGCTGCTTCGGCGCTAAGAGCGATCGGATCGGGTGGCGGAGATGAAAAGATGTTGCCGATAGCCACGGCATCGGCAAGTCCGCGACCGACATAGCCGAGAAAGCAGGGTTCGTGCCCGGAGCCACCGCCGATGACCAGGCCGACTTTGCCCTGACGCGGCCCGGTGCGGGCGACGAACACACGTTTGGCATCGGCGACGGGAACGATGTACCGGGCATAGGCCTTCTGAGCCCCATCGAGCATTTCATCGACGGCATCGCCAGGGCGATTGAGGAACTTCTTGATATGGGTGCGAGCCGGGACCAGAGGCCGGGGCGGCGCGTCGGGACGCTGGTGGATGCTCGTGACGCCGTCGGCGTTGAGGATGCCGCGGGCAGTGGCCGCGTCGGTGATCAGGACGCTGGCATAACCGCCGCGCAACAGCGCCAATAACGCGGGCACCTTGTCGAAGCCGCCCGCGACGGCGATGCGGGTCCGAATCGCCGCGAGGCTGTCGAGTGAAATTCCGATCGTGCGGGCGTCGAGCGGGCCTTCGACCAGATTACCCCGCTCGTCGATGAACCGCCCGGCCATTACGCCCACGGCACCACGAGCAAGATAGTGCTGCAGCGATACCGATTCGAAGAAGCCGCTGGCGTGGATCGTGGAATTGGGCCGGAGCGACGAGATCCCGAAGACGATCCGGTTGGCCTCGGCCAGTTCCGCAAATTGGCCGGCGATCAGCGGTTCGCTCATCAAGGCCCGGGCCATTTCCGGTGAGCCGACGATAGCCGGCGCCGTGATATTGACGCATCTTGCTGACAGCGCCTTGGCAAAGGCCGAGGCGCAGAGGTCTGGCGTGTAGGGAAAGGTCGCCATTGTCGACCCGGTGGCCTGGATAACCGTCACGTCCTGCAGAGCCGACGCGCCGAGCCGTTCGGCCACGGCCATCACCGTCCGGCCCCAGACAACGCCGAGCCTGTCGCCGGACTTGATCAGGTTGCTGATGGAGAGTGCGCCGGCGATGGCGAGGCGGCCGATCAGCGGTCGCGTCTCCTCGCTGGGCACGACGAGACACTCGTCGAGGCCGAAATGGCGCTTGAGTTCGTCGGCGATGGTGAGCGAGGCAAGGTGGGCGGGGTCGAGCGAAATGTTGACGATGCCGCGATCACGAGCCTCCTGCAAATAGGCGTTCACCGTGGCGCGTGACACGCCCATGGCGTCAGCGATCTCGCCTTGCGTCAACCCGTCTTCGTAGTACAGCCAGCAGGCCCAGACATAAGGGTCGTTGCCGAAGCGCAACGGAATGCCCGATTGACCGACGTCGCCACCCTGTCGGGAGGGATTTGCTACGCGCTGCGAGGGCGTTTTGGCGGCCATGTCCCGGGGATCTCGTCGCATTCGGTAAATTTGGAGGATGACGGCTTTTCGGGGGCGACGAAATCCTACGTTCGAACGTTGCTCTAGGTCCGGTCAATCGCCTGGTCTGAACAGGATCAGGGCTCGACGATACGCAACTGTACGCCGCTCTGGCGCAGGCTTTCCGCCTCGGAGGGAGCAATTCCGCTGTCGGTGATCACCAAGTCGAATTCATGAAGGGTCGCGAGCTTGATCAGCGCCGTCTTGCTGAATTTGGAACTGTCGATCAGCAAAACCCGCTTTTCGGCTGAGTCCATCAGGGCGCGTTTGGTCTTCACCACCTCCTCCTGCTGATGATACGCGGTCGTCCCCTGCACCGTCGAGGTCGACATAAACAGGATGTTGGCCCTGAGCGAGCCCACCGCCTGCTCGCACACGTACCCGAAGAAGCCATTGAAGCGCGGGTTGTAACGGCCGCCAAGGCAGATCACCTCAATGCCGTGACTGTCCTTGAGCTTGTCGACAACGGTTAGGCTGTTGGTGATGACAGTGAGCGGCTGGATGCCGACAAGTCGCGACGCGACGCGAACGGCGGTCGTCGAATCGTCAAGAATGATCGCCTGGCCCGGCTCGATCAGTTCCGCGGCGCCGCGTGCCAAAGCGTCTTTCTCGCGGTCGGCGAGGCGGGAGCGGTAGAGGATGGTGCTGTCAGCAAGATTGGACGAGCGCACGGTTACCCCACCGTGGACTCGGCGGACGATGCCCTGTTCCTCGAGAACCTTGAGATCTCGGTGCACTGTCATCCGGCTGACGGCGAAATGATCGGCGAGTTCCTCGACCTGCGCTGAGCCGACCGGCAGCAGATAATCGAGCAAGGCTTTGCGCCGGCCAGTCGGGCCAGCCGAAGACCTCACGTTCCGGTGCGCGTCGTCGTCGATATCCAAGATCGTCTTACCTTTCTTGTAAGCTACGGAATGCCTTAGCACGGTTTTCCTACGAAGGTAATCTTCACTGGTCTTGCAGGGCATTACCTCCGACAGGCATCCGGATGGATGCGGTCTTGGTGGCGGGCGGTCGCGCCGGATACCGACGTCCGGTGAAGTGTTACAATGTTGTGGTGTTTTCCAATGAACCGTCACATGACGTGATGTGGCGCACGGTGGTGAATGTCATATCTATCTGTTTTTAAATATATTTTCTCATTTGTGCCTCACAGAAAACCACAAACTAATCGTGCTAATGATACAATAATAACATTATTATGTTATTTTAGTGTTGACCTGCTCATGTTGGGTGTTATTCTGCCGACCGTTCACAGAAAGGGCGCGACGGTTGGCAGAGCATAAAGCCAGACATAACGGCGCCTTGAATCAGGTTTGGATCGCAAGTCCCGCCTCCTCCCCGGCCAGGCAGGAGTGACGTCGTTCATCACGCTCCGGCCGGCCACCCGGGGGAGCCAAGAGACTGGAGATCATGGCAGACAAGCTTACCGAACTCGCTCGGCATACCATTATCGTGGCCGACAGCGGCGATATCGCGCAGATCAAGGCCGTCAAGGCCGAAGATTGCACCACCAACCCGAGCCTGATCCTGAAGGCGGCCAGCAAGCCCGAGTATGACGCCCTGATGGACAACGCGGTGGCCTACGCCATCGCGCACGAGGGCGAACCGGAGAAGCGTCTTGAGTTGGCGCTCGATAAGCTTGCCGTCAATTTTGGCGGTGAACTGTCGCGGATCGTCGCCGGCTACGTCTCGACCGAGGTCGACGCCCGCCTATCCTTCGACGTGGATGCGACGGTGCGTCGTGCCGAGCGAATGATCGCCCTTTATCGCGAGGCCGGAGTGGACCCCAAGCGCATCCTTATCAAGATTGCCGCCACCTGGGAGGGTGTGCAAGCCGCTGCGGCTCTCAAGGAGAAGGGCATCGCCTGTAACCTAACTCTGATTTTCGCCAAGGCACAGGCCGCCCTGTGCGGTGCGGCTGGTGTTTTTCTGATCTCGCCGTTCGTCGGTCGCATCACTGACTGGTACAAGGCTCACGGCGTCACCGTGACGTCGGCTGAGGACGATCCTGGTGTTCGCTCGGTGCGGGAAATCTACGACTACTTCCGGGCCATGAACTATAAGACCGTCGTAATGGGCGCGTCCTTCCGCAGCGTCGATCAAGTGCTCGGCCTCGCCGGATGCGATCGCCTGACTATCAGCCCCAATCTGCTGGAAGACCTGCGGGCCACCGAAGGCCCCGTCGAACGCAAGCTTGGTGCCCTGCCGCCCTCGGCGAACATCAGGCCGCTGACGCTCGATGAGAAAAGTTTCCGCTGGCAGATGAACGAGGATGCCATGGCTACCGAGAAGCTGGCCGAAGGCATTCGTTCCTTCGCAAAGGATACGGAGACACTTCTGAGTCTCATCCGCGCCAAGTTGCCGGCCTGAGAAAGCCAGGCACCGGGAAAGCTGTGTGGAAGAAGGTCACCTGATGGCCGACCATGTCCACATGCTGCTGTCGGTCCCGCCGAAATACGGCGTGTCGCAAGTGGTCGGGTATATCAAGGGCAAGAGTGCCATCCACTTGGCGCGGACCTCTGCAGAGCGGAAGCGGAATTTTGTCGGTCAGCATTTCTGGGCGAAGGGCTGTTTCGTCTCGACCGTCGGGAGAGACGAAGAGGCGATCCGTGCCTACATCCGCAACCGGGAAAAAGAGGATGCGCGCCTGAAGCAGCTTGCACTATGGCGATAAACGCCTTCAAGCGGCGCAAACTCGGGGGGCGCGCATCCCCTAACAGCCGCTTTGAGCGGCCATAATCATAAAAGCTCCCGGCTTTGAACTGCCCCCCGAAAGTTGGAGACCAACCTTCGGGGGTTTTGCATGTCCAAATATGGCGCGTCTTTCAAACAGCGCGTCGTTTCGTTCTACGGTGACGGCGCCGCGTACCCATCGCTGCGCCTCGCTGCGCGGCGTCGATGTTCGCCGCCGATTGAGTTGGCAGCGAACCAACGGTCGCGATTGCTGAACCAGTCGACCCCAGGCAGTCGCTCGCTCCAGCGAATGGTCTTTCCACTGTTTGGTCTGGTTGGCATGCAGGTCAAACCCTTGTGCCAGTTCGACCATGGTCTTCTCGCCCCCGATCATTACGGCGGGGACGGAGTGTCACCTTGGCTCCTATGCATAGGCATCTTGCTGATTTCAAAAGCTAAAAGCCACCCACAGGATCTGTTCCGAATTCCCGAGGCCAACTCGCTTAAGCGCACGGGGGAATGTCATCCGGGTCATACTAAGTGGCCTTCTCCGCTCAGAATATATGAGATTGCGCATACCATACGTCGGTATTGACATAAGGAGTTCTGGCATCCTAAACACCAGCTGTGACTTCATTGGATGAATTAATTCATCTAATGTATCATTTCGGAGGAAAGTTTAAGGCTACTGTTCTGATCGGAAACTGGGTTTCCGGTCGCGCTAGAGCTTTGCCGATGGTGTCGATCTGGTGACCCGCCGCTCGATCACTTCGTGTGAAGCTCGCCAAACTCTCAATGTGGAGGAACACATGAAGATCTCTTCGCTCCTGACAGCCAGCGTCTTCGCGCTGCTGACGCTCGGTTCGGCCGCCCTGGCCGCAGATGTCCAAGTCGGAATTGTTCTCCCGACCAAGGATGAGCCGCGTTGGATTCAGGACCAGACCCGCTTCGAAGATGCGCTCAAGACCGCGGGTTTCTCCGCCGAGGTGCTGTTCAGCCAGGGCGACTCGGCTCGCGAGAAAACCAATGTCGAGACGCTGATCTCCAAGGGCATCAAGGTGCTGGTGATCTGCCCGCAAGACGCCACCGCCGCCGCCGCTGCCGCTGACGCCGCCAAGGCCGCCGGCGTCAAGGTAATCTCCTACGACCGTCTCATCCGCGACACGGCGGCCATTGACTATTATGTCACCTTCGACTCGGTCCAGGTCGGTGCTGCCTGGGGCGACTACCTGATCTCCAAGGCCGAGGGCAAGGGCAACAACCTATACTTCTACGCCGGTGCCGCTTCGGACAATAATGCCTTCCTGTTCTTCCAGGGTGCCTGGCAGGAACTGCAGCCGAAGATCGCCGATGGGACTTTCATCGTCCGCAACTCCGACAAGGCCGCCAGCTTTGCCGACAAGCGCGACCTGACCCGTGACGAACAGTCGCAGATCATTGGACAGATCACCACCAACTGGGACTCCAATGTCGCTCGCAGCAAGGCGGAAGCCAACCTGACGGCCGTCGGTCCGGAGGCCAAGGGCACGGTATTCATCGTCGGTCCGAACGACGGCGGCTCGCGCGCCATGGCTGACGCCTTCGCGGTCGATAAGGACGTCAAGACTTACTACATCACCGGTCAGGACGCCGAGATCGCGTCAATCCAGTATATCATCGACGGCAAGCAGTCGATGACTGTCCTCAAGGATGTCCGCACCCTGGTCAATGATGCCATCGCCGCGGCAATCTCCTTCATCGACGGAAAGACGCCCGACAAGACCATGGTTTACAATAACGGCGCCGTCGATGTTCCCGCAAAGCCGACGCCGATCGTTACGGTGACCAAGGAAAATCTGAAGTCGGCGATCATCGACTCCGGTTACTGGTCCGCCGACAAGTTTACCGGGCTTTGAGCCTGCTCGGTTGCTGAAAGTCGATCAGGGACGCGGAGAACCAGCCGACCAGAGGCGGAACCTCCTGTCCGCCCGAGGAAAGAGACCGAGCAAGGGCTTCCCCCCGACCTCAGCCTAGGCCTCCTTCGATACCGCCGGACGAATGGTCCCGCGCTCCTGATCGACCCCTTTGTCTTCACTGTCGGCGCCTTGAGGCCGGCGAGAGAAGCCTTTACCGGAGATCGCTCCGCATGATCACACCAGTCCTCGAAATGCGCCGTATCGTGAAGACCTTCCCAGGCGTGAAGGCTCTCAACGATGTGAGCTTCAGCGTCAGTCGTGGCGAAATCCACTGTCTCGTCGGCGAGAATGGCGCGGGCAAATCGACGCTAATGAAAGTGCTGAGTGGACTCTACCCGCACGGCTCTTATTCTGGAGAAATCCTGCTTGAGGGCGTGCCGCAGCAGTTCAGAAGCATATCCGATAGTACTCGCGCTGGCATCGCCGTTATCTATCAAGAACTCGCCTTAGTTCCAGAGATGAGTATCTACGAGAATATCTTTCTCGGCCATGAAGTTCGCAACGGCATGTCTGTTGATTGGAACGAGACGATCAAGCGGGCCGCCGAGATGCTCCGCAAGGTTCGACTCAACATCAACCCTGCCACCAAAGTCAGAGATCTCGGCGTCGGTCGCCAGCAGTTGGTGGAGATCGCCAAGGCGCTCAGCAAGAATGTCAAGCTGCTCATTCTCGACGAACCGACGGCGGCCCTCAACGAGGACGATTGTGCCAACCTGTTCGATCTTCTCCGCCATCTCAAGGACGAAGGGGTGACGTCGATCCTGATCTCCCACAAGCTAAAGGAGGTCATACAGATCGCCGATGCCGTTACCGTGCTGCGCGATGGCCAGACAGTCTGCACGCTGAACGCCCGAAGTGATGAAATCAGCGAAGCCGTGCTGATCAAGCAGATGGTCGGTCGCGAGATCAGCAACATCTATCCGCCGCGCGAACGTAATCATTTCGACGAGACGATCCTCGAAATCCGCGACTGGAGCGCCTACGACACCAATCTTGGGCGGCCGGTTCTCAAGAGTGTTAATCTCAGAGTCGGTAAAGGTGAAATCGTCGGCATCGCCGGCCTTATGGGGTCGGGCCGCACCGAATTTGCCAGAAGCATCTTCGGCAATCCCGACCATTACGAGCTCAGCGGCACGCTTTTCCTGCAAGGTCAGGAACAAACCATTCGCAACCCGAAACAGGCGATCAGTACCGGCATCGCCTACGCGACCGAAGATCGCAAGGGCAACGGCCTCATCCTGATCCAGGATGTCAAGCAGAACATCACCATCGCCAATCTCAGGGAAATCGCCAAGAGCGGCACGGTTGACGCTAACGCCGAGGTCAAGGTCGCCACCGAGTTCAAGGATGCCCTCAACATCAAGACACCGAGCGTGGAGCAAACCGTCGTCAATCTGTCGGGCGGCAACCAGCAGAAGGTGTCACTCGCCAAATGGCTGTTCGTCAAACCAAAGGTACTCATTCTCGATGAGCCGACCCGCGGCATCGATGTCGGCGCCAAATACGAGATCTATTGCATCATGAACGATCTCGTGGCCGAGGGCATGAGCATCATCATGATCTCGTCGGAACTGCCGGAAATCCTTGGAATGAGTGACCGCATCTACGTGGTCTCGGCTGGCCGGATCACCGGCGAACTACAGGCAGCTGAGGCTAACCAGGAAATTATCATGCAAATGGCAACGAGTTGAGCGGGAGGGCATGAGAGTGATTGTCAAGGATTTGCAGAAGGTTTTCTCGGCGAACATCCGTGAATACGGAATGTATATCGCGCTGATTGTGATCATGGGGATCTTCCAGTGGATGACGGGTGGACTGTTCCTGTCGTCACGCAATATCGCCAATCTATTCAACCAGTCTGGTTATGTCGCCGTTCTCGCTGTCGGTATGACGCTGGTCATCGTTATCCGCCAGATCGACCTGTCCGTCGGCTTTCTGGCCGGGTTCCTCGGCGCCATAGCGGCAATTATGCTGGTGCAATGGCACATCCCGGTGCTGCTGGTCATTCCAATGATCCTGGCGCTCGGCGTTCTGGCCGGCCTCATCACCGCCTATCCAGTCGCCAAGATGGGGATTCCCTCGTTCGTTACCTCGCTCGCCGGCTGGCTGATCTATCGTGGCCTCCTGCTGATGGTGACCGGTGCCACCGGCACCATCATCATTCCCGACCCCGTGTTCAATCAGATCGGCAACGGCTTCGTTCCAGATCTGTTTGCCAGCGAAACCTTCCTGCCTGGACTGCACAAGACGACCTTGGTGCTCGGCTTCATTGCTCTCGTCTGGTTCATGATCTCTGAGACCATCAGCCGGCGGCGTAAGGAGAGCTATGACTTCGAGGTGCTGCCTTTCTACCTGTTTGTCATGAAGCTTGTCTCGCTCTCTGCCATCATTGCGGCGATCAGCTGGATCGTCTCGGGCTACAACGGTCTCTCCTGGACGGTGGTGATCGTTCTCCTGGTTGTCATGGCCTACCAGTTCCTGACCACCAAGACGGTCCTCGGCCGGCATATCTACGCCGTCGGTGGCAACCCGGAAGCCGCCGAGCTCTCCGGCATTTCGGTCAGCAAGATTACCTTCCTGGTGTTCGGATCGATGGGCCTGATGACGGCGCTGTCGGGCATTCTGTTCGCGGCTCGTCTCAAGTCCGCGATGCCGACCGCCGGCACGCTGTTCGAACTTGACGCCATTGCCGCCTCCTACATCGGTGGCGTCTCGGCAGCCGGCGGCGTGGGTAAGGTAACCGGCGCCCTGCTTGGTACCATCGTCTACATGTGCCTGATGAACGGCCTCAATCTGCTCAACACCGACATCGCGCTTCAGTACGTCATCCGTGGCGGTGTCCTGGTCGCGGCAGTCATCTTCGACGTAACCACTCGACAGGCGCGGAGGTAGGAGGGAGTCGGAACTGAGGGGGCTCGCGGTCGTGGCGTGGACATCGGTCAATGCTCGGCGCCACGACAATCGCAACGTTTCCAGTCCGGTGGCTGATCGGTGCCCGATAAAATGTCCAATCCTCGGAGCTCTGAGCTTCAGCAAAGCCTTGACGATCGTCCGGTTGCGAAATCGATGTCGTTTTGGATCCTGGCGTCCAGTCTGTTCCATCGTCAGAGGTAGCAACCCGAAGAGGAGAACGCAGATCGTGGTGCAATGGTCCGAGTATAAGCAGCGTGAGGAAATCGGCACGATCCTAAAGCACTTGCCGACCAGATTGAATCCCCTGGTCGCCAGCGAATGTACCGGCGTCGTTTTCTCGAGCCACCGCTTTTCGATCGGGTTGTTTCAGCCTGATCGGCGGGTGCTCTAGGTGACGCAGCCTTGCCAACTCCAACCTTTGCAACTAGCGATCATGGTATTTGACTCCGCCAGGTGGTGGAACCCAGGTCAAGGATAGCGTGAACTGATTTGGGGCGACGCGGCGGTTGGGAGAGATACAAGGTGAATCGGCGAAAAAAAGGGCTCAATCTCAACGATGTTCAGGAGATCAACCGGGGACTTATCCTCTGGTTGCTTCGTCGTGTCCGAGTATCTTCCCGTGCGGACCTTTCCAAGACGTCTGGTCTCAAACAAGCGACAATCACCAACATCATCAATGACTTCATCTCCTGGGGCATTGCCATTGAGACGGGTAGCATTGAAGGGAGCAAAGGCCGTCGGTCAATTGGCGTGGCCCTCAACACGGAGACCCACCGCGTCATGGGCGTTCGCCTGACCCGGAAGTTTTTCACCATCGGCTTGTTCGATCTCTATGGCAGCCAGGAAAACTTCCTTGTCGAGCAGATTGACCCCAAGGAGGATGGACACGTCATCGTCGGCAGAATGATCACCGCCATCAGGTCGGTGATCGAAAGCGCCTCGAACCGCTTGATCCTTGGTATCGGCGTAGCCATTCCCGGTCCCTATGTTCGTACCGCGCGGACCATGACGTTGATGACCGAGCGTCCTGGCTGGGAAGGGATCGCCATCGACAAGGAAATCGCCGAGGCGGTGGTGTTGCCGGTTTATCTCGAGCACGACGCCAAGGCCGGTGCGCTGGCTGAATGGTGGCTGGCACCGGAGCGACAGGACCACGAAACGATCGCCTACATCGCTGCCGGTCAGGGCATCGGCGCCGGCATCATCATCAATGGCCAATTGATCCGTGGCGCGCTCGGCCTTGCCGGCGAGATCGGTCACATGAGCATTTCCTACGAGGGACACAAGTGCGCCTGCGGCAACCGTGGTTGTCTCGAGCATTATTGCTCAACCCTTGCCCTCACCCGCTACGCCGAGGAAGCGATTGGAGATCATCCGGACAGCCTGTTGGCCAAAGACCGGTCGTTTTCCGCCATTGTGAAGGCGGTCAAGAGTGATGATGAACTGGCGCTCGCCATCACCAGAAAGGCAGCCTGGTTCTTGGGTTTCGGCCTGGTGGGGCTCGTCAACGCCTATAATCCGCATCTGATCGTCATCGGTGACGAGATGTCCAAGCTGGGCGACGTCTTCCTCGACGGTGTGCGCCGGGCGGTCGAAGACCATGTCCTGCCAAGCGTCTACCGCAGCCTCCGGATTGAGATCAGTGCGTTCGACGTCGACCC
>JAGSYU010000240.1 GCA_018262575.1 Pseudomonadota bacterium
CAGCGCCAGCGCCGCGGCGATCAGGAACGGCGCCCGTGGCGACCACTCGCCGGCCAGCCCCCCCAGCGCCGGCCCCAGCACGAAGCCGGCGCCGAACGCCATGCCGACCTGATCGAACCGCCGGGCGCGGTCCTCCGGCGGGCTGGTATCGGCGACATAGGCGCCAATGGTCGGACCGGTGCTGCCGGACAGGCCGGACAGCAAGCGCCCGACATACAGCCAGGCCAGCGACGGCGCCAGGGCGCAGATCAGATTGTCGAGCGCGAAGCTGGCGACGGCGAGGATCAGCAACGGCCGCCGGCCGAACCGGTCGGACAGGCCACCGATCAGCGGCGAGACCAGGAACAGCATCGCCGCGTAGGCGAAGGTCAGTCGCCCGCCCTCGACGGCCGCCGCCCCCATACCCTCGCCGGAGAGCGAGGCGATCAGCGCCGGCAGCACCGGCAGCACCATGCCGAAGCCGGCAGCGTCGAGAAAGGCGGTGGCCAGCACGAAGCCGTTTCCACGCCGGGTTTCAAGGATCGCGTCAGTCACGGCCGCCCTCGCCCCGTTCGGTCAGCCGGTGGCTGGCGCTGGCGTCAAGGTCGAGCCCATAGATGGCTTTGAGCTGACCGATCACCTCGATGGTTTCAGGCGAAAACGGCGACTTCCCCTCGAAGGCATGCAGCACGATGTCCTCGACGAGATCGCCCAGCGTGATGTCGCCACGCTCAGCCAGCGCCTTCAGCACCTTCAAGATGCGCTTTTCAATGCGAATGCCCGTCTGCACCCGCTCGACAATCGGTCCGGACATGGACGTCCTCCTGGTTGGTACATGTGTATCTATGTACCAACCGAACCAGAGATCGTCAATCCTGAGGAGAGGCTGGGGGACTGGCGCTATCAAAGGATCTCAGCCCCCGAAGGCGCCGGATAAATCCCGCATCGCCCCTTTCGGCCTGAGGATAGGATGGAGCGGGCGGCGAATATGGGTCGCCGCCGCGTCCCCCTAAAACGTGTCGCACGACCCGGCGTCGCCGGTGTCGTAGCCGATCTTGAACCAGCGTTTGCGGTCGGCCGATGAGCCGTGGTTGAAGCTCTCGGGCACCACGTAGCCCTGCGTCCGCTTCTGGATGGCGTCGTCGCCGATCTGGGTGGCGGCGTTGAGCGCCTCGTTGAGGTCGCCGGGTTCGAGAATGCCCTTCTTCTGGGCGTAATGGCCCCAGACGCCGGCATAGCAGTCGGCCTGCAGTTCCACCTTTACCGACAGCGCGTTGGCGGCGGACTTGCCGAGGCTCTGGCGCTTTTCGTTGAAGGCCGGCAGCACGCCGAGCAGGTCCTGCACGTGGTGACCGACCTCGTGGGCGATCACATAGGCCTGGGCGAAGTCGCCGGGCGCGTCGAAATTCTGCCGGAGCTCGTCATAGAAGGCGAGGTCGATGTAGACCTTGCCATCGCCGGGGCAATAAAACGGCCCGCTCGCCGCGCTGGCAAAGCCGCAGGCCGACTCGATCTGGCCGGTGAACAGCACCAGCGGCGGCGCCGTATAGCGCTCGTTCTCGGCGTTGAAGATCTCCGTCCAGGTATCCTCGGTGTCGGCCAGCACGGTGGCGACGAAATCGCGCATCTCGTCGGCCTGGCCGGCGCTTGGCCGGTTGATGGCCGAGGAGCCGTCGCTCACCGTCGAGCCGCCGCCCATGCTGTCGTCGAGCAGCACCAGCGGGTTGATGCCGAGAACCCACAGCACCAGGCCGACGGCGATCAGCCCGCCGATCGACAGGCCACCGCCCCGCCGGCCGCCGCCACCGCCGGGGAAACCGCCACCGGGAAAGCGCATGCCGCCGCCGGAAAACCCGCCGCCGCCCCTCATATCCTCGACGTTGTCGCTCTGGCGACGACCCTTCCACTGCATGCCCGGCCCTCCGCGTTTGCCCGGAGTATAACAGCAAAGCGCAAGGAGAGTTCCAGTCACCCGGCAAACGCATCGCCCAATGGACCAGTGGTTACGCCCGGATCAACCCGCCGGAATAATGCAACCCATAGGCGCGGGCATCGCCCACCCGGATCTCCTCGAAGCCGAAGAAGGCGCGATAGTCGCCGTCGACGATGTCGATATAGTCGTGCCGGCCGTGGCGGAAGCGGAAGCCGCCGAGGAAGCGCCGTTGCTGATAGAGCGCCGACAGCGCCGCCTTGATGGTGACGCCGGCCTCCGCGGCGGTGATCAGGTCATCGCGCAGCACGCGTCCATGGTAGCCCATGGCCCACACCGGCTCGCCGGCCCGCCACACCACCTCCTGGCCGGAAAAATCGGTGCCGCCGAAATAGCTGTCGAGATAGCGATAATCGCCGTCGGCAAAGGCGAGGTCGTGCGAGGCCGGCCGGCTGCTGGCCGCCGCCGCGCCGCCGCCAACGTAACTTGCCGCCTTGGCACGGATGATGAAATCTTCGAGGGCGTCCATATCAGGATCTCCGCTGTCCCTGCAAAACTAGTACGAACCGCTGCCGTTTGATGGCAGCAGAATGCGGGCTGTTCCGTTTGCCGGCGCGGCTTTCGGAACGGTGGACAAATCATCTAGCTTGGGGCATTTTTCTCCTTCGGGTTGTGAGGGACGTGACAACGGCATGAACGCAGAGACGTTTCGCGCCTGGCGGCAGCGCCAGGGCCTGACGCAAGACGAGGCGGCGCAGCACCTCGGGCTCAAGCGACGGATGATCCAGTATTACGAGCGGGGCGAGCGGGCCGGCCGCCGGGTGCCGATTCCCAAGCACGTCCGCCTCGCCTGCTGGGCCATCAGCCAGGGCATCCGCGATTTCGACGGGCATGAGGCGGGCGAGCTCAAGGCCGCCGGCTAGGGCGACATGCGCTCCTGCTGGCATCGCCCCCGCTCGTCGGTGATATAGAGCACCACAGCATCGGCTCGGCGACATCACTGGCAACATGGCGAGTTCACACACCATAGGCGACCAAACGGCAGACCTCCCCTTGGCGGAGCGACGGGATAGCCGATCTGCCCAACAAAGCCGCCAAATCACAATCGGGCGGGGTTTGCGGCCGCGCGCTTTTCCTCTATAAGCCCGGCAACGGTCCGAACGATCACCCTTCTTGCTGCCCGCCCCGGTCGGTGCCCCGCGCACCGGCCGCGTTTACACGCGAGTGAAGATGCCAAGACGCACCGATATCGACACCATCCTCATCATCGGCGCCGGCCCGATCGTCATCGGTCAGGCCTGCGAGTTCGACTACTCGGGCACCCAGGCCTGCAAGGCCTTGAAGGCCGAGGGCTACCGCATCGTCCTCGTCAATTCCAATCCGGCCACCATCATGACCGATCCGGACATGGCGGACGCCACCTACATCGAGCCGATCACCCCGGAAATGGTGGCGCGCATCATCGAGCGCGAACGGGCCGAGCGGCCGAATGACCGCCTCGTCCTGCTGCCGACCATGGGCGGCCAGACGGCGCTCAACACCGCGCTGTCGCTGAAGAAGATGGGCGTTCTCGACAAGCACGGCGTCGAGATGATCGGCGCCACCTCCGAGGCGATCGACAAGGCCGAGGACCGCCAGCTGTTCCGCGAGGCGATGACGCGCATCGGCCTCGACACGCCGAAGGCCGCCTTCGTCAACACCTCGGCCCTCAAGCAGCAGTTCCGCGCCGAGTACGAATCGCGTCGCGCCGCCGCCCTCGCCGCCCACCCCGAGGACGACGCCCGCGCCAAGGCGCTGGCCGCCTTCGAGGGCGAATGGGCCACCGACGAAAAGGCCCGGCGCGAGGAATACAACCTCACCGCCCGCCTCAACGCGCTGAAGGCCTACAAGGTGACCGGCCTGCCGGCCATCATCCGCCCGTCGTTCACCATGGGCGGCACCGGCGGCGGCATCGCCTACACCATCGAGGAGCTCTACGACCTCGTGATGTCCGGCGTCGAAGCCTCGCCGACCAACGAGGTGCTGGTCGAGGAATCGGTGCTCGGCTGGAAGGAATTCGAGATGGAGGTCGTCCGCGACAAGGACGACAACTGCATCATCATCTGCTCCATCGAGAACATCGACCCGATG
>JAGSYU010000113.1 GCA_018262575.1 Pseudomonadota bacterium
TCGCGGTCGGCGAGCACGCCCAGCGTCGAGATCGACACTGTCCAGCGCGCCCGGCTTTCCGGCGACCGCGCCAGCACGAAGACGCTGGCCTTGTCCGGATTCACCGCCTGCACGCTGGCGGCGCAGTACAGGCTATCGTCGCAGGCAACCGAGAAGGCACCGAACTTGGCAACCGCCGCCGAAGCGTGTGTCGCCAGGCTGAAGGCAATCGCCAGCAGCGCTATTGTGAAAACCAACCGCCGCGACATGTCTCTCCCCGATTCGCCTCATCTCACATGGTCCTGTCGCACGGGCGGCAACACCACCCGGCCTGCCTCCTCGCAGGCACGGAAACCTGGGTCGCGTCGGGGCAGAGGCGCACGCCCCGAAAGCACCGCCGGCCTGAGGCCGGGATTGGCGGCGACCATGACACACTTGGCGAGCCGCTGAAAGGCGGCCGGAAGGCGGACCACCGAAGCCCGGAGCACTTGGCGAACCAACCGGCGCCGGCATCAAGGGGGGACCGGCGCCGAGGTGCCAGGGAAACGGCACCGCTGCTGCGGATCGGCACGACTGCCGTCATGACCGACACGCCGGGCGGCATGCCCGATGCCGCGTCCGCTCACCTCACCGGCGGCAGCACCACCCGGTCGGCGCGGCAGGCGCGCTTGTCGACGTCCTCGCAGGCGCGGAAACCGAGGCCGCGCGTCAGGCAGATGCGCACCTCCCGAAGGCGACGCCCGTCGCAGGTAATGGCGACGCCGCCCGGCCTGAGGCCGGGGTTGGCGGCGATGAAGGCCGCTTCCACCGCGGCGGGCGACACCATCACATAGGTGTCGATCCGCTGAAAGGCGGCCGGAAGATGGATCATCTGCCGCGCCGTCCGAATCGCCTTGAGATAGTCGGCCGGCGAAAGGCCGGAACAGGCGCCGTGCCGCCGCCACTCGTGGCGGACGAGGCCGCGCGCCGGCATCAGGTCGGCGATGGCGCGGATGTCGGCCTCCCCCGGCGCAAGGCGCGTCGGACAATCCGCAAGGTAGCCGCGCTCATACTGCGGCCACAGGCCATGCACCAGGAAGCCGTAGCGGCGGCCGGTCTGGCATTGGGCGTCGTCGCGTTCGCCGCCCTCCGCCTCGCAATAGCTCGGCGACCAGGTGAGCGACAGCACGTAGAAATCGAAACGACCCGGTGTGTCGCCAGCCATCGCGGCGGCCGGCCCCAGCACCAGGACGGCCAGCAGCAGGCGGACGAGACGGCGCGTCATTTCAGGATCTTGCAGTCCGCGCCATAGACCCGGTAGGGGTCGTGGCCGGACAGGCAGAACTCGACGTTCCAGCCATAGCCGGCAAAGCCCTCCCCCGCCGACACCACATAGTAGAGCATCGTCGGCGCGGCGGCGGTCAATTCGGCGCGGGCGGCGCAATAGCGCCGGTCGATGGCCGAGAAGCCCTCGGTCACCAGCCGCTGCTCGCCGATCCGCTCCAGCGCGGCGATGGTGACGCCGTCCTTCCAGGTGTGGGCCTCGGCCCAGGCCTGACGGCTGGAGAGCGCCGACAGCACCGAGGCGCTGTCACAGGCGGGAAGCTCCCCGGCGGCGGCCGTTCCGGCCGAACAGCACAGCGCAAGCAAGGCGGCGGCAAGACGCATGATCGGTCCCCGGAAGCAAAGGTCGGTATCAAACACTAGACCATTTCCAACGCCATGGGAATCGCCGACGCGACTGCAACCCGTCCCTCATGCCATCACCGCCGCGACCGGGCGGCGCGGTGAAAACGGCATGTGCGGCCCACGGCCGAAACGCATGACGATGTCGGGGCGCAAACCGGGTTCTCCGGCCAGCGACGCGAGTTCGGGGCGCAGGCGCGCCACCTCGACGGGCTGGTTGATGAACGCGTGCTTGAGCCCGAGCATCGTCGCCGTCAGGGCAAAGCGCTGGCAGGCCCTGCCAACCTTGACCCAATGCAGGGCGTCGGCTCTGTCGCCCAGGAAGATGGCGATCCCGGCCGACGAGTCGATCTGCCTGGCAGTTTTGTCGTTCTCGGCGGTGGCCGTGACGAACAGATCGAACGCACGTCGGCCAATGAAATCCGGCAAGGCCGGATTGCCGCTGGCCGGCGCATAGAGTCCGTCGCCTGTTGCCATGGCGCTGCGCGGGCTGAAGCGCAGCCAGTGCTTGAGTTCGGCCCGGAAGGCCGGCTCCTGCATCTGTGCCTCGTTGCCGGCGATCACCAGGTCGCGGACCTGGTTGATCCCGGCCCGTTCGTCGATCAGGACAAGGCGCACGCCCTCCCTCTCCCCGGCGCGGCGCAGGATCTCCATCTCCCCGGCGGCGACGGCCCGCCCGTCATAGACGGCGCGTGTCGACTGGCGCTCGGCGATCGTCGCCAGCAGCGGGTCGGGCTGCGGCACGCCGCGCGCGTAGCTGTAGCGCAGGCTGCCGTCGGGGTTGGTGTCCAGCACGCCGGGCCGGCCGGTTGCCGCGCCGGCAATAGCCAGGTTCTCGGCCGCGCAGCCGAGGCTGACGAACAGGTGGTGATCGTCCGGATCGACCACCGGCGTACTGCGCGACGGGTCGGGCCGGATGTCGATCGCCGCGTCGGTGACGTGGAAGCGCCAGGGTTGCGTATTGTGACCGTTGGCGGCGAGCGTCGCCAGGCGGATGAGATCGGCGATGCCGGGCTCGGCGGCAAGCGCGCGCAAGCCGCCAGCGTAGCGCGCATAGGCGGCGGGCGAACCGGTCGCCGCGTACAGCCCCGCCCCACCGGCGCCGGCCAGCGCGGCAAGGCCGCCACATCCCACGAGCAAGGATCGTCTGTTCATCGTCCAACCTCCTGAGTGTTGAACCATAGGCCCGTTGGATGACGGTCACAGGAAAAACAGCCGTCAGCTAGGCGAAGGGGTTGAACACCAGCTCCCACAGATGACCATCGGGGTCGGCAACGAAGCCCGAATAGCCGCCCCAGAAGACGGTTCGGGCCGGTCGCCGCAGCACCGCGCCGACGGCCAGCGCATGGGCCATCGCCGCATCGACGGCCGCCTCTGACGGGTAATCATGGGCGAAGGTGATGCCATCAAAGCCGAGACCATCGTTCTCGACCTCGGCATCTTTCGCCAGCAGCGCCCTTGGAAACAGCGACAGCGTGACGCTGTCGAGCCTGTAGATGACATATTCGTCGTTCGAGGCGGGGTCGGCGATGAAGCCCAGCGCGTCGTAAAAGGCGCGGGCGCGGGATAGGTCGGCCACACCGAACGTGATGCTCGACACCGTGCGGAAATGCCTTTGACCATCCGTCATCGCTTGGGTCTCCGCCAACGTCGGGATCGGAGCGGTACTGCGCTCGTCGACCTTGGCGAGGGGAGTTTAAGCCAGGCGCCCCGGATGACTACCCTCCGGCATGGTCCATCCCCAACCCTTTCACGGCGTTCGCCAGGGGACGGCACGGATCGCACGACGGCTGAACGGCAAACCGGGCTCGCAAGGAGCCCGGCGTGACTGTTCTTCATGAAAACGCCCCGGCCAGAAGCCCGGCGTCAAGCGGCGCGGATCGAGCCGAGGAACGAGGCCAGCTCATGGCGCAGACGTTCGGCGTTCTGGCTCAGCTCGGAGGCCGAGGCCAGCACCTGCGTCGCGGCGCTGCTCGATTCGCTGGCCGCCAGGGTGACGGAGGTGATGCTTTCGGACACCGTCCCCGTGCCGACCGCCGCCTCCTGAACGTTGCGGGCGATCTCGACCGTGGCGGCGTTCTGCCCGTCCACCGCGCCGGTGATCGACTTGGCGATGTCGTTCATCGTCTCGATGGTGTTGCCGATGCCGCCAATGGCCGCCGCCGCCTCGGTGGTGGCCAACTGGATGGCGCCGATCTGTGCGCCGATCTCGGCCGTCGCCTTGGCGGTCTGGTCGGCAAGCTGCTTCACCTCGGCCGCCACGACGGCAAAGCCCCGTCCGGCCTCGCCGGCCCGCGCCGCCTCGATGGTGGCGTTCAGCGCCAGCAGGTTGGTCTGGCCGGCGATGGTGTTGATCAGTTCGACGACGGCGCCGATCTTCTCGGCCGCCGCCGCCAGCCCCTTGACCTTGTCGTTGGTGGTGTTGGCCTCGGTCACCGCCTTGGAGGCGATATCCGAGGACTTCTCCACCTGGCGGGCAATCTCGGCCACCGACGACGACAGTTCTTCGGTCGCCGAGGCCACGGAGGCCACGTTGGCCGACGCCTGTTCGGCCGCAGCCGCCACGGAGGCCGATTGGTTCTGCGTTGAATCGGCCAGCGACGTCAGCGACTTGGCGGACATCTGCAGCTCGGTGGATGCCGACGCCACCATCGTCACGATGTCACCGACGGCTTCGTCGAAGCGCTGCGCCAGGGCGTTCATATCCGCCGCGCGACGATCGCGGTCGAGGCGTTCCTGGTCGGCCCTTTCGGCGCGCAACCGCTCGGTTTCGAGCATGTTGTCACGGAACACCGCCATGGTCTTGCCGAGCGCGCCGATCTCGTCGGCGCGCTCCACATAGGGCGCCTCGGTAGTGAACTCACCCTTGGCCAGCGCCATCATGCGGTCGCGGATGACGTTGAGCGGCCGAATGATGCGCCGCTGCACCACCATGATCACCGCGATGGCCAGCAGTAATGCACCGGCAAACAGCCCGAGGTTCGTCCACAGCGACATCGTCGCCTGGCTGTTCGCTTCGATGGCCTTGGCTTCGGCGATGGCCAGCGCGGCGTTGGCGACGTTGAGCAACGTGGTCAGCCGCGGCGCGTTGTAATTGCTCCAGCCGAGGGTATCGGTGTCGGCCTTCTCTCCGCCGATCACCGTCTTCAGCAGCGCAGTCTGCCGATCGATGGCGCCCGAGGTGAAATAGTCGCGCTCGGCGGTGGCGATCGCCTCGGCAAAGGCCGGCGGCAGGTCGACGCCCGACGACATGTCCTTGATGGACTTCCAGGCCATCTGGGCGGTCGCCATGTTGGCGGTGTAGGCTTCCAGCGCATTCTCCGGCACGCCCACCGGCCCGAGCGCGTTGGCGGTGGTGCCCGAGGCATCACCGGCCGCGTTGCGCATCATCCAGGCGAGCGCCTTGATATCGAGCAGGCGGTCGATCAGACCATCGGCCAGACGGACCTCTTCGGCGATCCTCGAGGATGTCGATGACAACTGGTCGATCATCGACGTGGACAGCTTGGTATACTCGTCGGCAATGGCGGCCGGGCGGCTGGCCTTGTCCTGCTTGAAGGCGTCCTCGGTCTTGGCCTGGAGAGCCTTGAGGGCATCGAACTTTTCGCGCAGTCCCTTGGCCAGTTGCGCCCCATCGGGCAGGTCAGCGCCTTCAAGCGTGGCGATCGCCGCCTCGATGGCCGGCATTTCGACGCCGCGGGCATCCCGGATCTGCTTGACGAAGCCGTCTACACCCTCGTCAGCCTTGACGGCCCGCACGGTGTTGCTCCGGTCGATGCGCAAATTGGGCAGCGCCTCGAACATCCGCAGCGTTGCAAGAGAAACCGTTTCGATGCGACCAGCCGTCTGGGCCTTCTGCCAAGACGTCCAGGCACCAACTGCCAGTTGCACCAATATGCCGGCAACAAGAACAGCAATGGTAACTCTCAGGATCAGGCTTACGGTCAGGCGATTCATTTTGGGCCTCTCAACAAAGACACCGAAGTTTATCAACCATTTATAGCAGAAAGCTTAATTGGAGCTGGACAAGTGTCTCTCCAGATCAAAGCGCCGCCACCGTCCCGAGATTTACCGAAGAGTTGACGATTGCCCGGTACCCCTCATCCTTGGCGAGCGAGGGATTTTCAGCCGGAGATCCAGTCAAGACACATACAAGACGTGGGTCTCGGGCTCCTCGAATACATCGGGTTCCCGACCCGAGACGAATTCCGTTTCAGCAACGGCGTAGAGGCTATGCAGGACTTCATCGACGTCTTTGGCGTAGAAGGGCTTCTTGAGGAAGAACTCCACGCCGATATGGGACGCCGCGCGGCGGATCGGTTCGTCGTCCTTGCCCGACATCAGCACGACATGGGCATCGCCTGCGGAATAGAGGATCTCTCCGGCCGCCTCGAGGCCGTCGATCCCCGGCATCTCGACGTCAATGAAGGCGAGGTCGAAGCCGCCGCTGCGAAACAGCCGTATGGCGTCGGCGCCGTTGGCGGCTTCCTCGATGTCGAGCTTGAATCGGCTGTGCTCGATGATGCGCTTCACCACCGTGCGGACGGTTGCGCTGTCGTCGACGATCAGCACCCGGCGCGACTGGACCATCTTGACGATGCGCAGCAGCATCAACGCCACCTTCGCCCTGTCGAACGGCTTGGGCAACAGGGCATAGGCGCCCCGTGCCTTCAGGGCCTCGAGGGTCGCCGGCCTCATGTCGGTGGAAATGGACACCACGATCGGCGGACGACGCCCGCCCAGCACGGAATCGAACTTCTTCAGCAGCTCAATGCCGTTGATGTTGGGCATGTTGAGGTCGAGGAACAGAACATCGGGCACGCTGCGCAGCAAAAAACGCCCGGCTTCGAGGACGCTCTCGCACTCGAAGATATGGAAGTCTCCAGAGATCTCTTTGATCTCGTTTCGCAACTGCGACCGGACGACCGTGGAGTCATCGACGATGAGCGCCCTGAGGTTCAGCATGTTCTTGTCCTGGGCGAAGCGAGCAACCTCTCACCGTGGGTGTGACTTGCTCCCATATCAGGCGGCCGAGGCAACAGGCCGACGACCGCCGACGCATTCGGCGACCACCTTTTCGAACAGTCGCACCAGGTCCGGATCGAGTTTCGTGCCGGCCATCGACATGAGGATCGAATAGGCTTCGTCAAACGGCTTCGGCGGCTTGTAGGCCCGCTTTTCGGTCAAGGCGGCGAAGATATCGCAGATGGTGATGATGCGGGTTATGTCGTCGATTTGCCGCCCCTTGATGCCGTTCGGATAGCCGGTGCCGTCGAGATACTCATGATGATCGCGGGCGACGCGGGCAATCTCGCCGCTGGTATCCTCGTCGCGGGACAGGATGTCATAGCTGTGGATGACATGCCGCTGCATGATCTCCCACTCGTCCGGGTCAAGGCGACCGGGCTTGTCGAGGATGTCGAGGGGAATCATCGCCTTGCCCACGTCGTGGAAAAAGGCCGCGTCGAACAGCCGTCCGCTTTGCCGCTCGCCGGCGCCGAGCGCCCGGGCGAAGGCCAGCGTATAACCGGAGACGAGCGAGCAATGCTGGGCGGTGCCGTCGTGGTAGTTCTGGATCAGGTCGATCCACACCGACATCGGCGACTTGCCGATCAGTTCGCTCATCGCCCGCTGCTGGCGCCTGGAGTCTTCGAGCGCCGGAGCCACCGGATTGGCCCGGAGACGGGTGAACAGGTCGACCACCGAGTGAGCGATCTTGTTCGACATGGAAGCGCGCATCGCCGCGGCTTTCGACGCGCTGTAGACGGCATGCGGATCGACCTGGGCGATCAGGCCGACAAGGCTCTTCACCGTCTCATCGGTGGTGACGTTGATGAAGGAAAAACCGGCCCGCTCGAAGACGGAGAAATGGTCCGGGGCCATGCCGCTCAGGAACAGGATCGTCCGGTCCCGTCGAGCACCGACGAGCTTGGACAGGCTTGCCGGCGTGTGAGACAGGGGACGGTATTGACCCGTGACGACCAGAATGTCGGTCTTTGCCGCCGCCGCGATATCCTGGGGCAGCATCCTGTCAGCGGCAAACCCCTGCGACAGCAGGCCTTGCAGACACGCGTCAGCCTCCTCACGGGGCTCGCCGAGGAGGTGGATGCTGACCCGAGATCGCCCCATCTGATCGTTTCCTATACTCGACCCCATTGTTCTGTCGCGGGTTTCGTCGCCCCCATGGAAACCAGCCTTTTCACCAGGCCCCAAACCTCGCGTTGACGACCTCTTGCCCGCCCCGGACATCGGAAGACAACGGCGGCGCCAGCTGGGCACCCGCCGTTCCTGCCTGTTCGGCGGCATGACTGATCGTGTGCTGCGCCCTTCACGGATGAAGCGGCCGGAGGCGAGATCTTCGCCAGGCGAAAGATGTCCCGCGTTGACGGACGACCCTCGCCCTCTTTCACCGACGCATCCTAAACTATGTACATTGAGAAATTATTACTGGGCGTTGGTAGAACCCGTTCATTTGGTTGACGATTTTTTGCTTATGGCTTTGGAACGCCAGCCTGTTGATCGGTCTACGCTTTTAGACAAACCAACGCCAAGCCGCCGTCTGGCCCGCCGATGGAAGGCCGGAGGCCTGGGCAGCGCAAGCCGGACGGGGCGGACAGGCAGCTTCGGCGTTCAGTCCTCGGCAATCCTGAGGACGCGGCCGCCGGCCCCCTCATCCTCGCCGAGCAGGCGCGTCAGCTCCGGCAGGATGGCCTCGGTCTCGTCGGCCAGCGAGAACGGCGGGTTGGCAATCAGCAAACCGGCCCCGGCGAGCGGCCCATCGCCACCGGGCGCCCGCACCCATTGCTCGACGGCAATCAGGCGCGGATAGCCGGCTTCGGCGGCACCTTGCAGGAAGGCATCGACGGCCGCGACGTCCTTGATCGGATACCAGATCATCAGGCAGCCGGTGGCAAAACGCCTGCGGGCATCGTGAAGGGCGCGCGTGAGGCGGCCGAACTCGCCGAGCTCCTCGAAGGGCGGATCGATCACCACGACGCCGCGCCGTTCGTGCGGCGGCAGTTGGGCGCGGACGGTGATGTAGCCGTCTTCCGAGCCGACGCGCACCCGGCGGTCACCGGCATATAGCGCGGCCAGGGTTTCCGCGTCCTGCGGATGCAGCTCGTTGAAATGATAGCGGTCCTGCAAGCGGCCGAGCGCCGTGGCGATGGCCGGCGAGCCGGGATAGAGCAAGAGATCATCGCCGCCGTTGACGGCGCGGACGGCCGCCAGCCATGGGGCGAGCCAGTCGGCCAGCGCCGGGGACAGGCGCGCCGCCCGGATGCGGCCGACGCCGCCGTGCCATTCGCCGGTCCGGAGCGCCTCGTCGGCGGAAAGATCGTAGAGCCCGATGCCGGCGTGGCTGTCGATGACGCGGTAGCCGGCGTCCTTGCGGCCGAGATAGGCCAGGATGCGCGCCAGCAGCGCGTGCTTCAGCACATCGGCGAAATTTCCGGCATGAAAGGCGTGGCGGTAGTTCATGGGCGACTGCTAGAACATCGCCCTATCCAGCGGCAAGGAAATTCGCCGTTGCCCCCAAAGGCCGCACTGCCGCCGCAACTGCAACCCAAGCTCGGCTCATGCGTTGAGTCGCAGATGAACGGCCTATGAACGACGGGTTCAGCCTCCGCTCAAGGCAACGATGCGATAAGGTTGACCACAAGGTGCTCGGCCGGTCGACCCGGCAAAGGAGTGAAAGCCAATGTTGAAATCCCTACTGTCGATTGCCGTGCTCGCCGCTGCGACCGTGGCTGCACCGGTGGTGGCTTCCGCCTCGCCGGCCCGCGTGACTGGAAACGTCAACCTCAGGGCCGGCCCGGGCACCCAGTACTATCCGATCCTGGTGCTGCCGGCCGGCGCGCCGGTCGAACTCTACGGCTGCCTGCAGGGCTATACTTGGTGCGACGTCTCCTATGGCCGCGAGCGCGGCTGGATATCGTCGCGCTATATCTCCACCTTCTACCGTGGCCCGTCCTACCGTCCGCGGCCCTACGCCTCGGTCCCGTCCCTTACCTTCAACTTCGGCTACTGGGACAATCATTATGCTCACCGGTCGTGGTATCAGAACCGCCCGCGCGGGACGGACTGGGATCGAGCCCCTGACTACCGCCCGCGGCGCGACTGGGACCGCGATCGGGACCGCCGCGACTGGGACCGGGACCGGAGGCGTTGGGATCAAAACGAATCTGAGCGTAAGCCGTGTCCGCCCATGGTGCTCGATTGCGTGCAGCGATAGTTCTTGTGGAGCTCTCGCCCAACCGAGGATAAACCGCGATGAGGATGCCATATCTGGCCGTGCCGCTCTGTCTGGTCGGCATGATCTCCTCCACGGTCGGCGCGCTGGCCGCGCCGGCCGAAGTGCTGGCTGCCGTCAATCTCCGCACCGGCCCGGGTGCGCACTACTATGCCATCATGGTGTTGCCCCCCGGAGCGCCGGTGGAGATCTACGGCTGTCTCGCCGACGACAGCTGGTGCGATGTCGGCTATGGTGACACGCGCGGCTGGATGGCCTCGCGCTATCTCGGCGCCGTCCGTAGCTGGTCGCCCGAACAGCAGATCATGCGGCCGCCGGTATTCTCGCCGCCGCCGATCTACCGCGAGCCGCCCGTCTACGCCAATCCGCCGCCCGTCTATCGCGAGCCGGAATGGGATGAACAGTATCCGACCGACGTCTACATCGCGCCGCCGCCGACCTACGTCTATCGGCCGCCCATCCATCGGCCGCCGGTGACGGTGGCGCCGCCCGTGGCCAGCGGCGAGGTCTACCCGACCAGACCGATGCTGGAGCCCTCCCCGTCGGTCGCCGCCCGGCCGGCCATGCCGCCGCTTGTCGCCAGCCCGCCGCCCACGACGGCGCGTGCCGTGCCAACCGCGCCATCGCTCACCACCACCCAGCCAACAACCACCACGACGCCGACGACCACCGCCCCATCAGCGCCGCAACCGGCCACGACCGCCGGACAAACCGTCGCCACCTCCGGAGCGACGCCGCTCGCGACGCCAGCGCCAGCGGCGACTGTAGTGAAGCCGAAATACGGCAGCGCCGTCGGCAAACCGGGCGCCCCGTGCAAATGGGTCAACGGCGTCTGCCGCAACGACTGACGCCAAAGGCTGACCACAGAGACTGGCCAACAGGCGGCTCCCATGGACAGGGGCGCCGCCCCACGTCTTTTCGCCCGCCGCCCCTTCTGTTCATCCGCGTCACCCTGCTGCCACGCCCTGACCTCAGTCGATGTGATAAGCTGTTCGTTCGCTCACGAGATCGACGAGTCCGCGCCATGGCACCCCGTAAGCCCGTTCCCCCTCCCGACACCGATCCGGCGCCCGGGTTTTCCGAGATGCCGCAGGCGCCGTTCGAAGCGGTACCGCTCGAAGGGTCCTTTTCGGATTGGCTGAAGGACGTCTCCGACGACGCCAAGCCGGCCCCGACGATCGTCGAGGAGACCATCGCCAAGCCCGGCAAGCGCCGGGCCAAGGCCGAGATGACCACGCGCAAGTCGTCGCGCGGCGGCTCGCTGGGCGGCTCCACCGACCCGAAGACGCGCGCCGCCGGTGGCCTCAACCCGGTATCCGGCATGTCGGTGACCATGGAAGAGGCCGAGGCGCTGCCGCTCGGCGGCGTCACCGCCACGGTGCAGGCGCTGGAGGAGATGATCCAGAAGGGCCGCGACATCTTCCGCGACGGCCAGCCGTGGGTGCCGCACCGGCCGGAGCGGCCGCCAAAATCGGAAGGCGGCATCCCCTTTCGCCTGTCGTCGGCCTACGAGCCGAAGGGCGACCAGCCGACCGCCATCGCCGATCTGCTCGGTGGCATCGACCAGCAGGACAAGACGCAGGTGCTGCTGGGTGTCACCGGCTCCGGCAAGACCTTCACGGTGGCCAACATCATCGCCGCCACCAACCGCCCCGCCCTGATCCTGGCGCCCAACAAGACGCTGGCCGCCCAGCTCTATTCCGAGTTCAAGAGCTTCTTCCCCGACAACGCCGTCGAGTATTTCGTCTCCTACTACGACTATTTCCAGCCGGAAGCCTACGTTCCGCGCACCGACACCTATATCGAGAAGGAATCGACCATCAACGAGCAGATCGACCGCATGCGCCATTCGGCGACACGCTCCCTGCTCGAACGCGACGACGTCATCATCGTCGCCTCGGTCAGTTGCATCTACGGTATCGGCTCGGTCGAGACCTATACCGCCATGACCTTTGGCCTCGAGGTCGGCAACCGCATCGACCAGCGGCAGTTGCTGGCCGACCTCGTCGCCCTGCAATACAAGCGCGCCGACATCGGCTTTTCCCGCGGCACCTTCCGGGTGCGCGGCGACACCATCGAAGTGTTCCCGGCCCACTTTGAGGACCGCGCCTGGCGCATCTCGCTGTTCGGCGACGAGGTGGAGTCGATCACCGAGTTCGACCCGCTGACCGGCCACAAGTCGGCCGACATGAAGTTCGTCAAGATCTACGCCAACTCGCACTATGTGACGCCCAAGCCGACGCTGGCCCAGGCCATCAAG
>JAGSYU010000114.1 GCA_018262575.1 Pseudomonadota bacterium
TGCGACGTTGCCAAGACCACTCTAGCCGGACTGCCGCCCCGTTTTCCTCGACCGTTTCAACCAAACGCGAGCCGCAGCACCGCGACGAGGCCGACGCCCACCGCCACCACGCCGATCAGCGGCAGGCGCAGCGCAAGGATCAGCGTTGCCAGGCCGGCGACCGCCTCGATCGGGCCGAACATGACGATCGGGGCGATGACGGCGACCAGAACGGCGGGCGGCAGCGCGTCGAGCGCGACGCGGACCGGACCGGATTTCGGCAACCGGTCAGCGATCAGGAAGCCGAGGAGGCGCGTCATGTAGGTGAGGATGCCCATTGCCAGGATGGCGGCGAAATTGACGGGATCGATGGTCATGGCGTCGTCTCCCCGGCGGTGTCGGGCGCTTGGCGCGGCGCGGTCAGTACGGCGGCGGTGATGCCGGCCAGCGCACCGGCAATCACGTACCAGGCGCCCGGCACGGTGGCATGGACGATGACGGCGACCGCGGCGCTTGCCGCCAGCACCGGGCCGGTGCGGCGGGCGCTCTTCCAGAAGCCAAGCGCCAGCGCGATGAAGATGGCGGGGAAGGCGAAGTCGAGCCCCAGGGCTTCCGGGTGTTCGAGATAGGCGCCGAACAGCGTGCCGAGCACCGAGGAGACCTGCCAGAAGATGAAAAGCGTCAAGGCCACGGTGAAATAGAAGGTGCGGCTGATTGGCTGGTCGACGGCGCGGCGCTCGCTGAGCGCCCACGCCTCGTCGGTCAAAAGGAAGGCCGCGAGATAACGCAGGCGACCGAAATGGGCGATCTTGCCGGATAGCGAGGCGCCCATCAGCACGTGGCGGAGATTGACGAGCAGCGCCATCAACGCCAGGGCGGCAATTGGCGTCGGCGCGCTCCACAGGCCGACGGCGATCAGCTGTGACGAGCCGGCAAAGACGATCGACGACATGGCCAGCATCTCGGCCGGTGTCAGGCCCTTGGCCGTCGCCTGCTGGCCGAGGATGAGGGCGAAGGGGATGACGGCGACGACCGTCGGAAAGACGGCGACCAGGCCGGCCCGAAAGTCCGCAAGGGGTGATGTCATGTCCAGCTTTCCTTAGGTCAATATTGCTGACCTTTATAGGTCAGTGCTTATGACCTAACTACCGAAGGCTGTCCACCCGAAAACCGCAATATCCGCAAATTCATGCGGACGATGCCGCAACAATCCTAAACAATGCGGTCGCTGGTGGTGCGCGTCACGCCGGCCGCAGCCATATCTGCCCAGGCGCGCTTGAGCGACCCCGAGAGGTCGATGGCCCGGCAGGCGTCCTCGATCACCGCCACGCGGAAGCCGGCGCTGACGGCGTCGAGGGCGGTCCAGGCAACGCAATAGTCGGTGGCGAGGCCGACGACGTGCACCTCCTCGACGCCGCGTTCGCGCAGATAGCCGGCAAGGCCGGTCAGCGTCTTGCGGTCGGCCTCGCGGAAGGCGGAATAGCTGTCGACGCCCTGGTGCCAGCCCTTGCGGATGACCAACTGGGCAGGGGTGACGCGAAGGTCGGGATGCAGCTCGGCGCCGGGCGTGCCCTGCACGCAGTGGTCCGGCCATAGCACCTGCGTGCCATAGGGCATTTCGGTGGTGTCGAACGGTTCGCGGCCGTGATGGGAGGAGGCGAAGGAGACGTGCCCCTTGGGATGCCAGTCCTGGGTGATCACCACCTGCTCGTAGCGGGGCACCAGTGCGTTGATCACCGGCACGATGGCATGACCGCCGCCAACGGCCAGCGCGCCGCCGGGGCAGAAATCGTTCTGGACGTCGACGACGATGAGGGCGGTGATGGGCGAGGACATGGGGCGACTCCGAGCATGATGGTCGGAGCCGATTTTATTGCATTCGTCCGGGGTGGCGGCAAGCACCGCCCTGCCGGCCCGTCTGATCGCGACAGCCGTTGGCGCCGTGCACATGCCGCGGACGCCGCAGACCTATGCGACGAAAAACGTCGGATGTTTTGATGATCGCCGTATTGTCTGACTTCATATCAGGGTAAAGTTGCGGCCTTATCCTGGTATAGGGACGAACAGGATGGACGCTCCGGTCATTCATGACAACGCGCTCGGCGCCTTCCTGCGGGACCGGCGCTGCCGGCTCGATGCCGCCGCCTTCGGGCTGCCGATGATGCGGCGGCGGACGCCCGGCCTCCGGCGTGAGGAGGTGGCGCAACGGGCCAACGTCTCCGTCACCTGGTACACCTGGCTCGAACAGGGGCGGGGCGGGGCGCCGTCGGCCGACGTTCTCGACCGCATCGCCCGGGCGTTGATGCTGACCGACGTCGAGCGCGAGCATCTGTTTCTGCTCGGTCTCGGCCGGCTGCCGGAGGTGCGCTACCAGGAGAGCGACGGGGTGTCGCCGCGTCTGCAGCGCGTGCTCGACGCGCTGGAATTCAGCCCGGCCATCATCAAGACGGCGACATGGGACATCATCGCCTGGAACCCCGCCGCCACCGTCATTCTCGCCGACTATGGCAGGCTGGCGCCACGGGATCGCAACGTGCTGCGCATGATGTTCTGCAATCCGGCGGTGCGGGCGCGTCAGCTCGACTGGGAAAGCGTCGCGCGTTTCGTCGTCGCCACCTTCCGCGCCGACGCGGTGCGGGCCGGGGCGGCGGCCAACGTCGAGGCGCTGGTCGACGAACTCAGCCACGCCAGCCCGGAGTTCGTGGCGATGTGGCGGGAGAAGGAGGTCGGCCACCACGGCGAGGGTACCAAGCTTCTGCGCCACCCGACGTTCGGCCTGATGTCGCTGGAATTCTCGGCCTTCGCCGTCGACGGCCGGCCCGATCTTTCGATGGTGATCTACAATCCGGCGACACCGGCCGTTGCCGTCGAGGTGAGGCGGCTGATCGAGGCCGCCAGACCTTAGCGCGGGACCGCGCGGACCATCGGGTTTGGATGCCAGGTGGGCACGAGGCCCCTTTGGGGACGGCAGGTCTACAGTCTTGAGTTTATTTACTCAGCATCGTGCAGTCGTGAATATAGTCAGGTTGTCGCGCCTCCCGTTGCCTGGGAGCGAGAGAGCAAAGTCAGGTCTGGTGGCGATCAGATCGTGATGAATGCAACCAGACCGCCGGTAACCCGGCCGACAAATCCATAAATTGCAAACCAAACCGAAATTCGCTGGGCGCAACTGGTCACCGATAAATTATATATCCTATAGACTATTATTCACATTTCCGGCCGCAATTCGAAAGGCGCTTCCTCGTCGGGGGGAGGGCGCATTGGTAGCGTTTGCCAACAATTTCGGCGAACGCGCAATGGCGAACGAGAGCCATGCGGGGAGGCCGAGACCAACGATAACGGTGAGTGGTACCAGTCGCGATGCGGGCCGCAGGCAACCTGATCTCTCTCGACCTCGGCAGTTCCGGTGGACGGTTGCATCTCGGCGAGCTTTCGACCGATGGCCGCCTGTCCATCGAGCCGGTTGCCGCTTTCCACAATGGCCCCGTTCAGCTGGGTAGCCGCTGGTATTGGGATATCCTGCAGGTGTGGTCGTCGCTCGGCGAGGCCCTGGCCACTGTTTCGGGGCGGCTTGACGGGCCGGCGACGCTCGGCATCGACAGCTTCGGGGTCGATTATCTTCTGACCGACAGCGGCGATCACATCGTCGCCGGTCCTCGCCACATGCGCGATCCACGAACGCGCGGCCGTGTCGAGGCGGCCTATGCCGTGGTGCCGAGGGACGAGCTCTACCGTCGCACCGGCAGCATGGAAATCGAGATCAACACGCTTTTCCAGCTGCTTGCCGACCGGCGCGATCAGCCCTGGCTGTCGGACGTGGCTGCCAGTCTGTATCTGATGCCCGACTATCTCGGGCACCTTCTGACCGGCCGCCGCTACAGCGAAATCTCCATCGCTTCGACCAGCGAACTGGTCGATCCGCGCCGCCGCGACTGGGATAGGGAGCTGATCGAGCGCTTCGGCCTGTCGCCGCGCCTGTTCCCGCCGATCGTGGAAAGCGGCACCATCGTCGGTCCGGTCAGATCGTCGGAGGCGCTCCGCCTCGGACTTGCCGTGCCGGTCGACGTGGTCGCGGTCGCCAGCCACGACACGGCGTCTGCTGCCGCTGCCGTGCCCTACGACGAGGCGTCGGCCGCCGCCTTCATCAGCCTCGGCACCTGGTCGCTGGTCGGCCGCGAGCGGCCGGAGCCGGACCTGTCCGACCGGTCGTTCCACCTCAACTTCACCAACGAATGCGGCGTAGCCGGGCGCACGGTGCATCACAAGATCCAGGCCGGCCTGTGGCTGGCCCAGGAGGTGCGTCGCCTGGTCGGCCGTGACGACCCGGCCTTCGATTTTGCTGCCTTCGAGGCATCCGCCGCCGCGCAGCCGCCGCTCGGCTTCGTTTTCGACGCGGATGCTCCGGAATTTCGCGATCCGCCGGACATGGTGGCGGCCATCCGCGGCTGGTTTGTCGAGCGTGGTCTGTCGGCGCCCGAAAGCCGGGCCGAACTGGCTCGCGCCATCTACGACAGTCTTGCCCTTTCCTACGTCGACACCATCGCCGACATCGAGCGGCTGACCGGCGACCGGGTGGAGGTGATCCATGTGGTTGGCGGCGGCGCCGCCATCCCGACGCTGCTGCAGGCCATCGCCGACGCCACCGGCCGCCGCGTCGTGGCCGGTCCGGTCGAGGCAACGGTGATCGGCAACATCATCGCCCAACTGGTCGCCCGCCGGGGTCTCGCCGATTTCGAGGCCGGGCGCGCGCTCGTCGCCCGCTCGGTCCGCCTCGCGACCTACACGCCGTCGCGCCACGACGTCTGGCAAGACGCCTACCGCCATCTCGCCGGCCACGCAGGTCCGCTGCCGCTGAGGCGAGCTGTCGCCAACTGAAGAAAGAACCGTTCGTGACCAGCCTTATCAGAACAACCCTCCTCGCCGCGGCCGCTGTCGTGACCGCTTTCTCCATCGGAACGCCGGCCTTCGCCGCCGACAAGCCGACGATCGCCGTGGTGGTCAAGATCACCGGCATTCCCTGGTACAACCGGTTCGAGACGGGTGTTGCCAAGGCCGCCAAGGATCTCGACGTCGACGCCTATCAGGTCGGTCCCACCGCTGCCGATCCGGCGCAGCAGGTCAAGCTGATCGAGGACCTGATCGCCAAGAAGGTCGATGCCATTGCCGTGGTACCCAACGACGCCAACGTGCTGGCGCCGGTGCTCAAGCGCGCCCAGGAGGCCGGCATCGTCGTGGTCACCCACGAGTCGCCCGGCCAGCAGGGAGCCGCCTGGGATCTCGAGACCATCGACAACACGGAATTCGCCACCGCCGTCTTCCAGAAGCTCGCCGATCTCACCGGCGGCAAGGGCAAGTTCGCGCTGGTGGTCGGTTCGCTGACGGTGCCGCTGCACAACCAGTGGGCCGACATCGGCCTCGCCTATCTCAAGCAGAAGTATCCCGAGCTGACGCCGGTCGCCGACCGCTACCCGGTGGGCGAGAGCCTTGATGACAGCTATCGCACCTCCCAGGAGATCCTGCGCGCCAATCCCGACCTCAAGGGCTTCGTCGCCTTCGGCAGCCAGGGACCGATCGGCTTCGCCCGCGCGCTTGAGCAGCAGGGCAAGACCACCAAGGATGTCGGCAACGTCGGCAACGTGCTGCCCAAGCAGGCGGCGCCGTATCTCAAGAAGCAACTGATCAGCGAAGGCTTCCTGTGGGACCCGGCCGACGCCGGCTTCGGCCTCGTCGCCCTCGCCAAGAAGGTGATCGACAAGGAGCCGATCGAGACCGGCACCGAATTGCCGGGCCTCGGCAAGGGCACGGTCGAGGCGGCCGATCACGTGTTGCGCTTCAAGGCGACGCGCACCTTCACCGCCGACAACGTCGACCAGTTCGACTTCTGATCCCGCCGAGCCAACCAGCTGTCCCGCCGCCTGTCTCAGGTGGCGGGCGGCGTTTTCGTGGAGACATCCGATCTTGACCGCCACCAGCCTGGACGTCGATGGCCTCGTCAAATCCTTCCAGGGCAATCCCGTGCTCAAGGGCGTGTCGCTGTCGCTGACCGGCGGCCGCGTCGCCGCCTTGTCGGGCCTCAACGGCGCCGGCAAGAGCACGCTGATCAAGATCCTGGCCGGCGTCCACGCGGCCGACGGCGGCGAGATCCGCATCGACGGCGCCACCATCGACCACCAGGGCTCAGGCGCCATGCGGCGGGCCGGCATCGAGGTGATCTTTCAGGACTTCGCACTTTTTCCCAACCTGTCGGTGGTCGACAACATCGTCTTCGCCGACACTGTCGACGCTCCCCTTGGCCGCAGCCGGCGGCGGCACGATCGGGAGCACGCGGCGGCGGCCCTTGCGCTGATCGGTGCCAGGCTGGATCTCGACACGGAGGTCGGGGATCTGCCGATCGCCGACCGGCAACTCGTCGCCATCGCTCGGGCGCTGGCTCGCGAGACACGCGTCCTGATCCTCGACGAACCGACGGCCTCGTTGACGCGCAGTGAGGCGGCCCGCCTCTTCTCGGTCGTCGAAGGACTGAAGGCCGAAGGCGTCGCCGTGCTGTTCATCAGCCACCGCTACGATGAAGTGGCGGCGATCGCCGACGACGTGTTCGTGCTGCGCGACGGCTCCATCGTTCGGCGCTTCGAGCGCGGCGCCGTCAGCGCGGCTGACCTGCACACGGCCATGACCGGCGCACCGGCGCCCGACGCCGTACGTTTCAACCTGTCCGCTCCGGCTGACGAACCGGTGCTCGAGGTCACTGGCCTTGCCCGCGTCGGGCTGTTTGCCGAGGTCGACCTCACGGTGCGGCGCGGCGAGATCGTCGGGCTGACCGGACTGCTCGGCGCCGGCAAGACCGAACTTGCCGAAGCGCTGTTCGGTCTGGCCCCCGTCGATGCCGGCGAGATCCGCGTCGAAGGCGTTGCCCGGCGCTTCCGGTCCAACCGCGAGGCGATCGCCGCCGGCATCGCCTACCTGCCCGAGGATCGCCTGGGTCTCGGTCTCGTTCTGCCGGCCAGCGTGTCCGACAACGTGGCGCTCGCCAGCTATCCGGCCCTGACCGATCGCCTCGGTCTCGTCGATCGGCAGCGCAAGGCTAATCTTGTCAGCAGGCTGATCCATGGTCTCGGCATCATGGTCGCCGACGTCGAGGCTCCGATTGCCCGTCTCTCCGGGGGAAACCAGCAACGCGCCGTCCTCGCCAAGTGGCTCGCCACCGAGCCGAAGCTGCTGATCCTCGATTGCCCCACCGTTGGCGTCGATGTCAGCGCCCGCGGCGTCATCTACGAGTTGATCCGCGACGTGGCCGGTCGCGGCATCGGCGTCCTGATCATTTCGAGCGAAGTGGAGGAAGTCTGGTCGATGTGTCATCGCGTGCACGTCATGACGGCCGGTCATCTGGCGCCGGCCGTGGTCCCTGGCAGCGGTCTCGTGCCGCTGGCCGAACTGGAGGCGGCCGTCCATGGCTGAGCCGTTGCGCGAAAGGAGCGCCATCCGCCGCCTTGCCGCCGGCATCGGTCTGCTCGGTGGCGCGGCGGCCCTGTGGGTTCCGGGCTTTGCGTCGCCTTACAACTGGCTCGACTTGCTGTCCTCCTCGAGCATCACGGCACTGTTCGCGCTCGGCCTGCTGGTGGTGCTGATGGCCGGCGAACTCGATATCTCCTTCACCGCCATCGCCTCGGTCTCGCAGTTCCTGCTGGCCGTGGCGCTGGCGCGGCAGGATATCGGCTGGGCCGGCACCATCGTGGTCTCCGCCCTCGTCGGCCTGCTCCTCGGTCTCGTCAATGGCGCCGTCGCCACCTGGCTGAGAGCGCCGCCGATCATCACCACCATTGCCCTGCTCAATGTCTATGGCGGCGTCCTTGCCCTCATCTCGCGCGGCGAGATGCTCTACGACTTTCCCGATTTCTTCACCTATACGGCCGTCGCCCGCATCGGCGGCTATCCGCTGACGCTGCAGACCATCGCGCTTGCGGTGACCGCCGTCGTCACCGCGCTTATGCTGAAGGCGACCAATCTCGGCCGGATCCTGCGCGCCGTCGGCGGCAACCGGGACGCCGCCCTGCGGCTTGGCATCAACGGCATGACCGTCAACCTTCTGGCCTACGGATATCTTGGCCTGGTGTCGGGCATCGCCGGTCTGGCACATGCCCAGCTTCTGCAGGCGGTGACGCCCGGTTCACTGATCGGCCGGGAGCTCGATGTCGTTGCCGCCACCATCCTCGGTGGAGCCAGCCTTGCCGGCGGTCGGGGCGGCGTGGTCGGCACGCTGCTCGGCGTGCTGTTCATCGCCCTCATCGGCAACATCCTGGTGCTGAGCGGCGTCTCGCCCTACTGGCACCAGGCGGTCACCGGCGCCATCGTTCTCGCCGCCGTGGCACCCATCGCCTGGCGCCACGCCCGTCCGGCTCTTGCGGAGGTCGCATGATGTCGCTGTCGCTGCCCGACACCCCCTCTCGCTATCGCCCGCTCGGTCTCGCCGCGACGGTGCTGCTCGCCGGTGGGCTCATCGCTGCCGCCCTGGCCGGAGGCGGCGGTTTCCTCAGTTCCGTGGCCTATCAACTGCCGGAATTCGGCCTGCTCGTGCTGGCCATGGCGCTGCCGTTGATTGCCGGCGGCATCAACCTCGCCATCCTCGCCATCGCCAACCTGTCGGCGGTGGTGGCGGCGTTGACCTTCGGCGCCGTTGGCGACAGTCCGTGGCTGGCACCTCTGCCGCTTTTTGCCGGTCTTGCCACCGGTTGCCTCACCGGCGCCCTGATCGGCCTTCTGATCGCCTATCTGCGCATAGCCCCGATCATCGCCTCGCTGGGTGCGCTGCTTGTCTACACCGGGGTCGGCATTCTCGCCACCAACGGTGCCGCGGTGACCGGCCTGCCGGCCTTCGTGCCAGCTTTCGCCGGCCAAACCGTTGCCGGCATACCGCTGATCGCGCTGATCTTTCTCGCCGCCGCCATCCTTGTCGGCGTCCTGCTCGGCCGGACGCCCTACGGTCGCTACCTGTCGGCGGTCGGCTACAACGAGACGGCCACCGCCTATTCAGGCATCGACACCGCGCGAATCCATCTCGTCGCCTACACGCTGTCCGGCCTGCTCGGCGCCGTCGCCGGTCTCGTCATGCTGGCCCGCTTCAACTCGGCCCGCATGGGATACGCGGACAGCTATCTGCTGACCACGCTGCTTGCCGCCGTGCTCGGTGGCATCGACCCGAATGGCGGGCGCGGACGCCTTCTGCCCCTGCTGGCCGCCATCGTGCTTCTGCAGGTCACCGCTTCGGGCCTCAACCTTGCCGGCGCCAACCAGCACTTCAGCGCGGTCGCCTGGGGTGGCCTGCTGCTCGCCAAGCTGGCCTACGACCGGCTGCGATCGTGACGGCCGCCTTCCTTTCCCGCCAACAACAAGGACATCGCCACATGGCACGCATACCGCAGATCTCTCCCGAGACCGCCAGCCCCGAGCAACTGGCTCTCTGGCGCGAAACCGAAAAGACCCACTCGATCTCCAACATGAAGGCAACGCTGATCCATTCGCCCGAGGCGCTCCGCGCCGTGCTCGAGTGGTACCCGCTGTTTTCCAAGGTCAAGCCGTTCCTCGGCGAGCGCTTGCCGGTGCTGTTCTGCAACGCCATTTCGCGGGCCAACCACTGCCAGCTCTGTTCGCTGTTCATGCGGCGCGCCATCGTGTCGTGGGGCGAGGATCCCGACAACCTCAAGCTCGACGAGCGCGACCAAGCCGTCGTCGATTTCGGGCGACAGTTGGCCATCGATCCCAATGCCGTCCCCGACGCGCTGTTCGCCCGGCTGAAAACCTATTTCTCGGACGCCGAGATCGTCGATCTCACGGCCTTCGGCGCACTGATGATCGTCAACAACATCTTCAACAGCGCCCTCCGGGTCGACATCGACACGGCGCTGGATCCCTACAAGGTTGGGCCGGAAGTCCTGTTCGCCTAAGCCGTGCCGCCCGAGGAATGCATCCGATGAGTACCAAGCCCAATCCCGCCGCGCTGCGCAGCGAGATCATTGCCACCTGTCGCCGCATGGATGCCATCGGCCTCAACCAGGGAACATCCGGCAATGTGTCCGTCCGCATCGCCAGCGATCGCTTCCTGGTGACGCCGACCGGCATTCCCTACGACGTGATGACCGAGGACGAGATTGCCGAGGTCACCTTTGATGGCGCCTACTCCGGTCCGCGCCGCCCGAGCAGCGAATGGCGGTTTCACCGCGACATCTTGCTGAGGCGGCCGGACGTCGACACGGTGATCCACACCCACGCCATGTTCTCGACGACGATCGCCTGCCAGCGCCTTCAGATTCCGGCCTTCCACTACATGATCGCTTCGGCCGGCGGCAGCAGCATCCGGTGCGCCGATTATGCCACCTTCGGCAGCCAGGAGCTTGCCGACAATGCCCTCACGGCGCTGGAGGGCAGGCGTGCCTGCCTGCTTGCCAATCATGGGGTGATTGCCACCGGAGAGGGCCTCGCCGCCGCGCTCGGGCTGCTCGTCGAGGTGGAAACGCTGGCCGCCCAGTACTGGCGCGTCCTGCAACTGGGCAAGCCGATCGTGCTCGACGACGCCGAGATGGCCAAGGTCGTCGAGCTGTTCAAGAGCTATGGCAGGCAGGACGCCCCTGATGACGACCTGCGCCATGTGGCCCGGTATCCGTCGGAACGGGGATGAAGGCGCCGCTCAGTGCCCCTTGAGCAGCCGCTCGGCGGCGGCGCGGGCTTCCTCGGTGATGTGGCTGCCGGCCAGCATGCGGGCGATTTCCTCGCGGCGGTGGCCGTCGGGAAGCTGCGACACCGAAGTGGCGACGCGGGCGCCGTCATCGACGCTGTCCTTGGCGATCAGGAAATGGTGGTCGGCGCGGGCGGCGACCTGCGGCGCGTGGGTGACCGACAGCACCTGCACCTTGCGCGACAGCCGGGCAAGGCGAGTGCCGATCGCCTCGGCCACCGCGCCGCCGACGCCGGTGTCGATCTCGTCGAACACCAGCGTCGAGGCTGATCCCTTGTCGGCGAGCGACACCTTGAGGGCGAGCAGGAAGCGGCTGAGTTCGCCGCCGGATGCCACCTTCATCATCGGGCCGGGCCGGGTGCCGGGGTTGGTCTGCACCCAGAATTCCAATGTGTCGATGCCGTCGGCGGTGCGCGTCTCGGGGTCGGCGAGCTGGTTGACGATGAAGCGGGCGCGTTCGAGCTTCAGGGACGGCAGTTCGGCGGCCACCGCGTCCTCGAGCTGGCGGGCGGTCTTCTCGCGGGCGGCAGACAGCTTTCCCGCCAGACGGTCGTAGTTGGCCCGGGCCGTGGTGGCCGCGCCGGCCAGCGCGTTGAGCCGGTCCTCGCCGGCGTCGAGATCGGCGAGGTCGGACGCCATGCGGGCGGACAGCGCGCCCAGCTCGTCGGGCAGCACCGAATATTTGCGGGCGGCGGCGCGGATGGCGAACAGGCGTTCCTCGGTGCGTTCAAGTTCGGCCGGATCGAAGTCGGCGGCTCTGAGCGCCGCCTCAAAGACGGAGCGGGCGTCTTCCAGCGCGTCGAGGGCGGTGGAGATCGACTGCAGGGCAGGGCCGGCCAGCGCCGCCACCTCGCCCTTGCGCTCGAGGCGCCGCAACAGGCCGGACAATTCGGGCACCGGCGAACCGGAGCCGTTGAGATGGTCGAAGGCCTCGCGCAGGTCGACGGCGACCTTTTCGGACCGCATCATCTCCTGCCGGCGTTCGGCCAGCGACGTCTCCTCACCCGGCTCCGGGGCGAGCTTCTGCAGTTCCTCGACGGAGGCGCGCAGATAGTCGCCTTCGCGGCGGGCGTCGGCGATGCGGCGCTCGAGGTCGGCGAGCGCCTTCTCGGCGTCGCGCCAGGCGCGGTGGGCGGCGGCAACCGCCTTCGACTCGGCTTCGAGGCCGCCGAAGGCGTCGATCAGGCCGCGATGGATGGCCGGGTCGACCAGGGCGCGGTCGTCGTGCTGGCCGTGGATTTCGACCAGCGCGGCGCCGAGCTGGCGCAGCAGGTTGGCGGAGACGGCGCGATCGTTGACGAAGGCACGGGTGCGGCCATCGGCGGTCTGGACGCGGCGGACGATGACGTCGCCATCGTCGTCGAGGTCGTTGTCGATCAGCAGGGTGCGGGCCGGGTGGCCGTCGGCAAGGTCGAAGACGGCGGTGACCTGCGGAGAAGGCGATCTCAAGCCGCTCGATCAGAACGATGTCGCGGATTGCGAGCGTCTGCAGCATGGCATCCCGTCAGAGCAATGCGGCCTTGAACGCCTTGGATATCCAGGACTGGCTGTTCTCGCGCGGTTCGAGGCCATTGGTGCTGAGGAGCTTATAGGCATCCTTGTACCAGCGGCTGTCAGGATAGTTGTGACCGAGCACGGCGGCCGCCGTTTGCGCCTCGTCGACGATGCCCATGGCGAAATAGGCCTCGGTGAGACGCTCCAGCGCCTCCTCGATGTGGCGCGTCGTCTGGTACTGCTGCACCACCACCTTGAAGCGGTTGATGGCGCCGATGTACTGGTCGCGCGTCAGATAGTAGCGGCCGACTTCCATTTCCTTGCCGGCGAGCTGATCCTTGGCGACGTCGAGGCGCTTGCGGCCTTCGGCGGCATAGGGGCTGTCGGGATAGCGGTCGACCAGTTCCTGCATGGCCTGCATGGCCTGCTGCGTCATCTTCTGGTCGCGGGTGACGTCGGGGATCTGGTTGAAATAGGACTGCGCGATCATCCACTGCGCGTAGGCGGCGTCTTCCGAGCCGGGATAGAGCGTCAGGTAGCGCTTGGCCTGGGTGATGGCCTCAGGGAAGTTGCCGCGCGTGTAATTGGTGTAGGTGGTCATGATGAGGGACTTGCGCGCCCACTCCGAATAGGGGTGCTGCTGGTCGACCTCTTCGAATTTCTTGGTGGCGCTCTTGTAGTCGCCCTGTTGCAGGTAGGCGATGCCGGCGTTGTAGGATTGCTCCGCCGGGATCTCCACGAAGGGCTCCAGCGGCTCGTCGGAAGAACAACCAACGAGGGCGGTAGCGCCCCCCAGAAGAACGAGCACGGCGGCCACGCGAACGAAACTCTGCCTCATGAAAACCCCATCACCGTACGCAACCGCTGGCGGCCGCCTATCCATCCCACGCGCACTGCCCGCTGGGCACTTACCCTATGCCGGGCCGCCCCGCGTCCCCGGTGCGAGTCAGGCGCGCCCCGGACAACAGGAAGCTCTTTTATCGTAAAGCCGTCGCGGATGCTACGTGCCCGTGATGTTCGGCCACATTAAGGCGGTAGCGCCGTGGGATACCCACTTTGCGGGCTGCCAGACGGCGTCAGTCGCGCGAGGGAGCCAGCGCGGCGGCCTGGAGCATGCTGCCGGCCGTCTCGCGGTTCGCCACGGGATCGTGGACGATCTCGAAGGCGCCGGTGTCGGCGACCAGCGCCTTGACGGCCATCCAGTTGAGCTTGTGGCCGCCCTTGTAGGAGCGGAAGTGGCCGAGGAAGGGCATGCCGATCAGCGACAGATCGCCGACCGCGTCGAGCGTCTTGTGGCGGACGAACTCATCGGACCAGCGCAGGCCCTCGGGATTGAGGATGCGGCCGTCGCCGATCGCCACCGAATTGTCCAGCGACGAGCCGAGCGCGAAGCCCATCTTCCACAGCTTCTCGACGTCGGCCATGAAGCCGAACGTGCGGGCGCGGGCGATGTCGCGGGCGAAGGTCTGCGGGGTGAGGTCGAGCACGTAGGACTGGCGACCGATCAGCGGATTGGCAAAGTCGATGGTGACGTCATAGCGGGTGCCGTCATAGGGCAGGAACTCAAGGAGGGCGTCGCCGATCTCAAGCCGCACCGGCTTCACCACGCGCAGCACCTTGCGCGGCGCGGCGAGCCGGCGGAGTCCGGCCTCGGCGATCAGTTCGATGAAGGACGCCGAACAGCCATCGGCGATGGGCATTTCCGGGCCGTCGATCTCGACAACGACGTTGTCGATGCCGGAGGCGGCCAGCGCGGCCATCAGATGCTCGATGGTGGCGACCGTGCGGCCGCCGATGCCGATCATCGTGCAGAGTTCAGTGGCAACCACGTTGTCGTGGCGGGCGGCGATCTCCACCTCCTCGCCGTCGGTGCGAACGAAGACGATGCCCCGGTCGGCCTCGGCGGGATGCAGAATGATGGTCGCCGGCTTGCCGGAATGGACACCGGCGCCGGAAAACCGGGCGCTTTCGCCGAGGGTGGTCTGCTTGCCGTAGAACGTGCGCATCGAGTGTTTCCAAAAAGTCCGGCGGCGGGTTGCAAACCAAACCGGCACATTTTTCATAAAACACAGCTGAGCGTCCCGGAAAAGTCACTCTTTCTTACCGAGTGTTACGTCGGCGCAGGCCCATTTTCCTGTTGGGTTTCAAGGGGCTATCGGAGGGATCAACGCGCGGCCGGAAAGTCGCGCGTTGACCATGAACCATCGAATCGGGCGGTCAGGCGGCAAGCGGT
Organism: Pseudomonadota bacterium; assembly: GCA_018262575.1. Lineage (GTDB taxonomy): Bacteria > Pseudomonadota > Alphaproteobacteria > Rhizobiales > Pleomorphomonadaceae > Pleomorphomonas. The sequence continues at coordinate 14,433 of JAGSYU010000114.1, forward strand.
GCCGTGGCGGCCACCAGCCAGGCCCGATCGGCCGCGTCGTCGATGAGCGGCAGCAGCTTGGTGCGGACCTCGGCATGATAGGCATCGAGCCAGGCGCGCTCGCGCTCCGTCATCAGCGCGGGCCGAATCAGCCGGCGGTCGATCGGGCAGAGCGTTACCGTTTCAAAGCCCATCATGGGGCGCTCGCCGCCGTCGATCGGGTCAAGCGCCGTGACGATCACCAGATTCTCGATGCGGATGCCCCAGGCGCCGGCCTTGTAGTAGCCGGGCTCGTTGGACATCAGCATGCCCGGCTCGAGCGGCACGTTGCCGGTCTTGGCGATGCGGCCCGGTCCCTCGTGGACGGAGAGATAGTGGCCGACGCCATGGCCGGTGCCATGGTCGAAGTCGAGGCCGGCTTCCCACAGCTTCTCGCGGGCGAGAACGTCGAGGTGGGCGCCGGTGGTCCCCTTGGGGAAGCGGGCGAGCGTCAGGCGGATGTTGCCGACCAGCACGCGCGTGAAGCGGTCGGCCATCTCTTCGGTTGGCGTGCCGACGATCACCGTGCGGGTGATGTCGGTGGTGCCGTCCTCATACTGGGCGCCCGAATCGACCAGCAGAATGCCGTTCACCTCCACTTTGCGGTTGGAGGCGGTGCTGACGTGATAGTGGGGGATGGCGGCGTTGGGGCCGGCACCGGCGATGGTGTCGAAGGAGATGTCGCGCAGGACGCCGGTGGCGCGGCGGAAATCCTCGAGCTGTTTCGTGACGGCGATCTCGTCGAGCCCGCCTTTTATCGCCTCGCGGTCGATGAAGGCGAGGAAGCGCACCATGGCGACGCCGTCGCGGATATGGGCGGCGCGGATGCCCGAGAGTTCGGTGGGGTTCTTCAGCGCCTTTGGCAACAGGACCGGGTCGGCGCCGGCCACCACCTTGCCGCCGCCGGCCTCGATGCGGCGCACCACCTCAAAGGCCGCCGACGCCTTGTCGACCAGCACGGCGCCGCCGAGCGCCGTCAGCGCCGGAGCGAACGCGGCGGGCGACTCAACGGTGGCGATCTGCTCCAACCGATCGCGGACGACGTTGTCGAGCTTGGCGCCGTCAATGAACAGCGATGGGCGGCCCTCGCGGCGCAGGATGGCAAAAGACAGCGCCTCCGGCGTATGCGGCACGTCCTCACCGCGGATATTGAAGGCCCAGGCGATGGAATCGGGCCGTGTCAGCACGGTGGCGTCGGCGCCGGCCTTGGCAATCGCTTCGCCAAGGCGAGCGAGCTTTGCTTCGGCGCTTTCGCCGGCCAGAGCCTCCGGGAACAGCGACACCCGGCCCTTGGGCGGCTCGGGCCGGTCGGTCCAGACCGCGTCGACCGGATTGCCGTCGACGGCGACCAGTTCGGCGCCGGTGGCGGCCAGTGCCGTTTCGAAGCGACCAACCTCGGCGGCGGTCATCAGCCAGGGATCGAAGCCGATGCGGTCACCCTTTTGGACAACGCCCTTCAGCCAGTCGTGCGGCGGCTCCTCGACGAGATGATGCGGCTCGATGACCGTGAGATCGACCTGCTCGCGCACCTGCAGCGTATAGCGGCCATCGACGAAGATGGCGGCGCGATCCTCAAGCACGATGGCAAGGCCGGCCGATCCGGCGAATCCGGTCAGCCAGAGGAGGCGGCAGGCGGCGGCGGGGATGTATTCGCCCTGGTGCTCGTCGGCGAGCGGCACCAGAAAGCCCTTGAGGCCGCGACGCGCAAGCTCGCCCCTCAGAGCGGCCAGCCGCTGTTTGCCGTGGCTGGGATCGTTGACGTTGTCGAATGTCTGGAACACCTCTGTCACTCCGCCGTGCTCGAAAGGCGAGAGTTGTCGCGCCGGCCTCCTGCCGCCGTCAAGGAGGGTTTGCTGATTCCGTCTCAGGTGCCGGCGGGCCTGCTATCCTCAGGCTTCCGCTCCGCTTCCGTCTCCGAGACGCTTGGTGTCTCGAAAGAGTCGCATCGCGTGGCGGCGCCTGGCGCGGCTTCAAGCATGGTCCCGTCATCCCTCATTCATGCTTCAGGCAGAATTCCGGCGACAATGGCTGGTTGCGGCGAAAGGGAGGCAGCAGCCATGAGTCACCCGCAGGGGTGGCCTGCGTCATCACCTATTCATACTAAAGTCGTAGTTTGCTATCACAACAGCAGTTCGGAGGGCTGTAATCGCGTCCCATGAGGATACCGGCGCTTTTATGAACGGTCGGCGGAAGCCGGCGACATTCAAGAGGTGCTACGATGAGCCGATTTTCGCCGACAACCGCCAATTCCACTCGAAGCGGTCTTTCCAGACGGACCTATGAAGCCACCCTCGGCACGCGCGAGCGGCAGGCCCAGCGCTATGTCGCGCCTTATCTCGCCTCGCTGGACGATCAGAGCGGGCGCGAGCATGGTCTCGGCCGCAGCTCGACCGGCATCATGCGGTCGCGAGCGGTGGACGCCGCGCTTTAAAGCCCCACCGATCAGGACGAGACGACCTGATCGAAAGGCGACGGCCTAACGCGCACTCCGCTCGTAGAGCGAATCCGCGATGAGCGAGACACCGCGGGCGTTGGGACGAGTGCCGGTTCAAGCTCGCCCGCGCAAATCCCGGTCTCGGGTCAGGGCTTGAAAGGGTCTCCGAGCGAGGCGACGCCGTTGAGCTTAAGAAGGCGCCGGTTGGAGGAGATGATGCCCAGGACGATGATCGTTATCAGATAGGGCAGACTGGCGAGAAGTTGCGACGGCAGTTCGACGCCGCCGGCCTGTGCGGCGAGGCCGGCCAGCGAGACGGCACCGAACAGGCAGGCCCCCCAAAAAATGCGGGCCGTCAGCCAGGTGCCGAACACGACGAGGGCCAGCGCGATCCAGCCCCGTCCGGCAATCATCCCGTCGGCCCAAAGCGGCGTGTAGACGGTGGCGGCATAAGCGCCGGCAAAGCCCGACATCATCCCGCCGAATGCGACGGCGGCGACGCGAATGGCGATCACCGGATAGCCGATGGAATGGGCAGCCTTCGGGTTTTCGCCCACCGCCCTCAGCACAAGGCCGGTCTTGGTGAAGGCGAAGACGGCCCAGATGGCCAAGGTTCCCGCCAGCGACAGCCAGACGACACTATCCTGTACGAACAGCCCGCCGACCACTGGCAGATCGGAGAGGCCGGGTACCGCCAGCTTCGCCAAGCCCTTCACCGTCAGGCTCTCATAGGTTTTGCCGAACAGCGCCGACAGGCCCTGGCCCAAGATGCCGATGGCAAGGCCCGCCGCCACCTGATTGGCCTGCAAGCCCAGCGCCACAAAGGCAAACAGCAGCGACAGCAGCACGCCGGCAAGTCCGGCGCCGGCAAACGCCGCGACATGGCCGCCACCGTGATAGACGATGATGAAGGCAATCGCCGCGCCGAGCGCCATCACCCCCTCGACGCCGAGATTGAGCACGCCCGCCCGTTCGCCGACAAGCTCGCCGAGCGCGGCCAGAAGAAAAGGCGTTGCCGCGGCGAGCATGCCGGCAAGGACAAATTCGACCGCGATCATGACGCGCCCCCGCTGGCGGACCGGGCGAAGACCAGCCGGTAGCGCACAAAGGCCAGCGCCACCAGATAGGACAACAGCAGGCTGCCCTGAAACACCCTCACGGCGGCAATCGGCAGATCGGCCGAGACCAACGCGTTGTCGCCACCGATATAGATCGCCGCCATCAGAACTGAGGAAAACAGGATGCCGATGGGGTGCAAGCCGCCGAGATAGGCGACAATGATTGCCGCATAGCCATAGCCGGTCGAGATCGAGCGTTGCAGCTGTCCGATCGGGCCGGCCACCTCCGCCGCTCCGGCCAGCCCGGCCGCAAAGCCGCCGATCAGCAGCGACAGCCAGATGGCGCGTCCCTCGGAAAAGCCGGCGTAGCCGGCCGCGCGCGGCGCAAGTCCGCCGACCTCCAGCTTGTAGCCCATGAAACTCTTCTGCATGAAAACATAGGCCGCCAGCGCCAAGGCGAGCGCGATCAGCAGCGATGCGTTGACCCGCGTTCCGGGGATGAGCAGCGGCACCATCGCGTCATATTGGAACATCACCGATTGCGGGAAATTAAAGCCGTTGGGGTCCTTCCAGGGGCCGAGCAGCAGATAATTGAGGACCTGCGTCGCCACCAGGGAGAGCATCAGCGAGACAAGAATCTCATTGGCCCGCAGCCGCACCCGCCAAAAGGCGGTGATCCCCGCCCACATCGCCCCGCCAATCGCTCCGGCCAGCAGCATCGTCGGCCAGATCCATTGCCCCGTCGCCATCGGATACCAGACCGGCAGCGCCGAGGCGAAAATGGCACCCATGATGAACTGGCCTTCGGCTCCGATGTTGAACACCTTGGCGCGATAGCCGATCGCCAACCCCTCGGCGATCAGCAACAACGGCCCCGTTTTCAACAGCACTTCCGAAAAAGACGCAAAAGAGATGAATGGCTCCAGCAGCATGGCATGAAACACCGCCACCGGGTTCTTGCCCATGATCAGATAGAGCAACAGGTTGATCAGCGTCGCCGCCATCAGTGCCACAAGTGGGGCGAGGATCTTGATCGACAGCGACGGTCGCTCGCGTTTCACAAGCCTCGGCCAGATGAGGGCTGCGCTCATGTCGGCGTTCCCGCGCCGATCATGTAGCGCCCGATATCTTCCGGCCGCGTCCTGCGCGCCTCCAGCGAAGGACTCAGCCGACCCTGGCTCAGGACCTGAATGCGATCGCAGATGTCGAACAACTCGTCGATCTCCTCGGAAATCACCAGAATGGCGACGCCCTGATTTCTGAGCGCCACCAGCTTTTGGCGGATCGTGGTTGCCGCCCCGATGTCGACACCCCAAGTGGGCTGGGCCAGAAAGAACAGCTTCGGCGCCAGCATCATTTCCCGCCCGACGATGAATTTCTGCAGGTTGCCGCCGGACAGGCCGCTTGCCTCGGCCTCGACGCCGGACGTGCGCACGTCGTGATCGGCGATGCAGCGCCGGGTGAAGTCGGCGGCTTGCGCCATGGCGATCAGCCCATGCCGGACCAGACCCAGCGGATGGGCGGTGAGCAGGCTGTTGCGCGCAAGTGACATCCCCTGGACGGCGCCGCGGCCAAGGCGGTCTTCCGGCACGAAGGAAAAGCCGAGGTTTCGCCGATCGGCGGCGCCGAGATGGCCCACCGGCTCGCCCATCATCTGCACCTGCTCGCGCTGCTCCAAAGGCAGACGGATCTCGCCGGAAATCAGTTCGGAAAGTTCGGCCTGTCCGTTGCCGGAAATGCCGGCAATCCCCAAGATCTCGCCGGCCTTCAGCGTCAGCGCCAGATTCTTGAGTGGCATGGCGAAGGGATCGTCCGGGGCGTAAGTCAGCCCGATCAGCTCCAGCCGGGTTTCGCCAGGTTTTGCTGACGCCTTGGGCGGCGGTTCGGGCATGTCGCGGCCGATCATCATGCGGGCCAGATCATGGGCGTCATGCTCGCGCGGATCGACATGGCCAGTGACCTGTCCGGCGCGCAGGATCGTCGCGTGGTCGCAGATCGCCCGGATTTCCTCGAGCTTGTGCGAAATGAACAGCACCGACACGCCGCCATCGCGCAGGCGCTGCAACGTGTCGAACAATCGGCTCACCGATTGCGGTGGCAGCACGGAGGTCGGCTCGTCGAGGATCAGGAGCTTCGGATCGGTCATCAGGCAGCGGATGATTTCCACCCGCTGCCGCTCGCCCACCGACAGTTGGTGGATGTGGGCGTAGGGATCGACCTCGAGGCCGAATTCGGCGCCCAGCTCCCGGATGCGGGTGACCAGCGTCCTCGTCCGTCCCGGCACCACGAGGCGGATGTTCTCGATGACCGTCAGCGTTTCAAACAGCGAAAAATGCTGAAAGACCATGCCGATGCCCCGCCGGCGGGCGGCGCTCGGCGAGGCCAGTGCCAGTGGCGCCCCCTCCCACAACATCTCCCCGCTGTCCGGTGTCTCCACACCATAGATGAGCTTCATCAGCGTGGACTTGCCCGCGCCGTTTTCGCCCAGAATGGCGTGAATCGATCGCGGGGCGACGTCGAGGTCGACAGCCTGATTGGCTCTGACCTCGCCGTAGCGCTTGGAGATGCCGCGCAATGACAGGAGGGGCGCCACCATTGCCGACTTATTTCGGCAGTGGCGTGGAGACGCCCTTCACGTGCCAATCCATCGCAACGATGGCGGCATCGGCCATCGTCACCCCGGCGGCCACACCCTCGCTGCCATCGGCCTTCGAAATCGGGCCGGTAAAGGGCGAGAAGCTGCCATCGGCGATCTTGGCTTCGACGGCGGTGATTTTCGCCATGGTCTCGGCTGGAATGGACGGGTTCCAGTCGACGGTCTGCACCACCTTGTCGGCAACGCCGAGGAAGGCGCTGGCGCCTTTGAAGCCACCGGCCAGATGGGCATCCACCTGGGCCTTGAAATAGGGCGACCAGTCGGTCGCGACGCAGCCGAGATAGGTTTTCGGCGCGTAGCTCTTCATCGAGGAATTGAGATTGAAGGCATAGACGCCGGCCTCCTCGCACAATGAAATCACCGAAGGGGTGTCCTGTGCGTTGGAGAAGATGACATCGCAGCCCTGGGCGATCAGCGCCTTGGCGGCTTCCTGCTCCTTGGCGGGGTCGAACCACGAGTTGACCCAGACCACCGAAACCTCGATGGCCGGATTGACCGCCTGGGCGCCCAGCGTGAAGGCGTTGATGGACGTGATGAGCTCGGGGATGGCAAAGGCCGAGACAGAGCCGAGTTTGCCGGACTTCGACAAGGCGGCAGCCGCCATGCCCATCAGATAGGTGCCCTGGTAGTACCGCGCGGCAAAGGGCGAGAAATTCGGCGCCACCATGTAGCCGGAGGCATGCAGCACCGAGACGTCCGGATTGCGCTTGGCGATCTGCATCGCGCCATTCTGATAGCCGAAGGAGCCGGCGATCAGGACCTTGTTCCCGTCGGCAACGGTCTTGTTCATGATGCGGTCGGCATCCGGACCCTCGGCGATGTTTTCCAGCACGGTGATCTTGACGGCATCGCCATAGGCGGCCTTCACCGGATCCAGCGCGGCCTTCAGGGCATGACCCCAGCCGACATCGCCAATCGGCGAGGGCACGACGAGCGCGATGCCAAGCGGTTCGGCGGCAAAGGCAAGGCGGCTGCCGAGCGTTGTTGCGACGCCGGCAAGTGCGGCCGTCTTGATCAGGTTGCGGCGTGTGATGCTTCGGGTCATTCCGGTTCGCCCTCTCTGGGTTGGATCAGACATCAATGGTTGCGAGCGTTGCTGCGGCGTCGGCGGATATTTCCGCCTTGTCGATGACGGGGATTTCTTTGTTGGCCCGGACGATACGGCCGTTGGCCATGTCAAACCGTCTCCGGCATGGCCGGAGAAACCGGTTCGGGCTTGAGGTCGTGCAGGCGGTGGATGCCCGGCATTTCGATGAAGCCGGGCAGCATGCGGATGGCCCGCATCCACAGGCGGATCGACGGATAGGGGTCGAGCGACACGCCTCCATCCGGGGCGAGCGCGACATAGGGAAAGCAGGCGATATCGGCAATCGTCGGCCGGTCGGCCGCCAAATGGCTCTGGCCCAAAATGCGCCGTTCAGAGAGGGCCGCCTCAAGCTCGCGAAGGTCGATGGTGCTTGCTCGCTGCATAGCCGGCAGGTCGCCCGGCTCCAGCAACATCTCCGTTGCGCGCGCGCCGCCCAGATGCTCGGTAAGCCTGCGCGAGAAGGCCAGCCATTGCTGGACACGCGCAGCGTCCACGGCATCGTCGCCGCCTAGCCACTCTGCCGCGGCGCGTCTCGCCAGATAGACCAGCATGGCGGCGCTTTCGGTGAGTATCAGATCTCCGTCAATCAGGATCGGGATCGAGCCGGCCGGGTTGAGCGCTCGCAAGGGCTCGGACTGATGCTCGCGGCCGGGGTGCACATCCACCGCCCGAAGCTCCAGCTTCACACCGACCAAGGCCGCCAACAGACGCACCTTGTAGGCGTCGGGCGACAGTATGTAGTCATAGAGGATCATTGGGCCACCAACTGCGCGCCATAGGTGAACTGATGCCGCTTCAACCAGCGGCGATAGGCGACCGAGGTGAGGTCGGCACGGGTCGGAATCTCCCGCCCGGGGTCCAGCGGCAAGAGGCGGGGGATCTGATTCTCCAGGATCGAGCGGTCCTGCAGGAAGATCATCTGCTGGAAGTGGATGAGATCGGTCGTTGCCGTCTCATCGTCGAACAGCGCCATCCACGGCCAGACGTCGCAGAGGTCTTCCTGCAGCGGCTGCACGAAGAGCGTGATGACATCCCATTCGCCCGGACGTGCCGGGCAGGTCTTGTAGAGCACCGACGAGGTCGGCGCCGGCACCCGGTACATGTAGTCGGTGGTGATGCCGCCGGTTGCCGATTTTGCGGCCTGCGGTTGGTAGAACTGCACCTTGGTCGCCCAGACCTCGTCCTCCTTCTCACGGATTTCGACGTCGTACTTGCCGACCTCCGTATGCGGCTCGGCGCCCAGGATGTCGGTGTGGACGAAGGGGAAATGGGCAATATCCAGGAAGTTCTCGACGGCCCGCAGCGGCGAGCAGCGGACCCGCACAACGCCGACCTCGATCAGCCGGCGGCCGGGCTGGTCGGCCTCGGGAATGTCGAAGAGCTGTTTCGCAGGCTGGCCGAGAGAGGTCCAGACATGGCCATAGCGCAGCGTGACCGGCAGATCGCGGCCGTCGTCGGTCACAACCCGGATCGGATCGTCGGCGACGACCAAAACCGGTGTTCCCATGAGCTGCGTGGCGCGGCCACCCGGGGGGAGCTGACTGGCGAGGGCGACCGGATACCACTCGTCGATCATCGGTTGATGGCGCACCGTCATGACGCGAGTTCCTTGAGTCCGAGCTGTTCGCACGTCCGGCGCCAGCCCTCGACGGCATTCGATACGGCGATGCGGTCGGTTGCCGATGCAGCCGCATCGACCATGACATGGGCGATCGTCTCCCTATCGCCGATGCCGGCGACAATCAGAAGCACGTCGACGCCGGCCAACTGCGTCCGCACCGTTCCATTCGGGGTGATGGCTCCGGCGTCCATGTTGACGGTGATGGACCGCACCGGCTGGAACCCCTCCAGCGACGGCGGTGGCGCCTCGGGTGGCTCGAAGGCAATCCAGATCACGCCATTGCGCTCTTCGACCGCGTAGCTTGCCGCCTTGATCGCTCCCGGCGGGGCCAGCTCCGGGTGGGCGGGAATGCGCAGACATTGGCCCGTCTGGCCGTAGCTCCAGCCGTGATAAATGCAGGACAGCGCCTCGCCGCGGACAAAGCCATAGGAAAGGCGCATGCCGCGATGCGGGCAGCGGTCTGCCAAGGCGGTGAGCTTGCCACTTGCGCTGCGCCACAGCGCCAGGATGCCGGACGGCGTGTGCGCCGGAAGTACGGTCGCGGCCGGCAGGTCGGCCGAAAGGGCCACCGGTATCCAGTCGCGTAGCATCTCAACAGGCATGGATTCGTCTCAAATCAAAAGTGCCGACGAGGGGTAAATATCCTATGCATAATATTTTTGCATCTACGGAGACGATCAAAATTTGAGCAATCGTGCCGGGCGCGTGCCAACAGTGCAGGCGAAGTGCCTGCCAAAACGGCGGTCGCTTGCTTTGGCTTGTCGGCGCCCGGGCGCTGGAAAGGCTAGATGGACGAACTGGGCGTGCGATCGATGGTTTCGACCCAGACGTCGATCGGGCCAAGCAGGCAGCCCATTTCCATGGCGTCGATCAAATCGACAGGGCCGCGGAGGTCGATGTCCACTCGCCCGGCGTCGGCATGGCGTATGTCACCGGCAAGGCCGAGCCGGGCCGCGTGGCGCATAACCCACGGCAGAAAGCTGTCAGCGCCGAGGCGGCCACGGATCGTAAGGCGTTCACGGGCGGCGGGCATTGGCGGAGCGTCTCCCTCTAGGCAACCTGGACGCTACCACGCTGGCGGCCATTTGCGACATCCGCGATGAGCGAGGCGCTTCGGGAGCCGGTGTCAGCCGGCGTAACGCAGCACCAGCGTGCTCCAGACGTCCTTGACGATGTGCCGCTCGCGCACGAAGCCCTGCGCGCGAAAGGCGGCGAGCACGCTTGAGGCCTGCGTCCTGAGGATGCCAGAGAGCACCACGGCGGCGCCCGGCAGGGCGTGGGCGCGGAATTGCGGCGACAGCATCTTGAGGGGATCGGCCAGGATATTGGCGACGATCAGGTCGAACTTTTGCCCGACGATGGCCGGATGGGCGAAGCCAGCGGCCGTGACCGCCGTGACGAGGTTGGCGGCGCCGTTGATCTCGGCATTCTCCAGCGCGATCTCCACGGCCAGCGGGTCGATGTCGGAGGCGAGCACCGGCCGCTTGGTTTCGAGCGCGATGCCGATGGCCAAAACGCCCGAGCCGGTGCCAAGGTCGAACACGCTGTCGAAGCGATAGACCGACAGAAGGCGCGACAGCGCCGTCAGGCAGCCCCAGGTGGTCGGGTGATGGCCGGTGCCGAAGGCCTGGTTGGCCTCGATCTGCAAGCCGATCAGCCCCTTGGGAATGCGGTCGCGGTCGTGGGCGCCATGCACCACGAAGCGGCCGGCCACCACCGGGCTCAG
>JAGSYU010000241.1 GCA_018262575.1 Pseudomonadota bacterium
ACCGTCGGAGTCCCGCTGGGGGATAATTTAACGGTAGAATGACGGACTCTGACTCCGTTCGTCTTGGTTCGAATCCAGGTCCCCCAGCCAATCTCTCTTCAGACAGTTTATCTGCCCGTGATTCCTCATGAATCGGCTTGGCTGAGAAACTCCTTAATCGCCGCTTTCTTCCCGACGGCCATGAGCTTCGGGCAAACCGGCGGCAGCTTAGTCTCGAAAGAGTAGGCCGCCTTCGCGCTTATGCGTGGCCGACACCGGAGCTTGAGCCGACGTCGCTTGTTGCTGGCCCCTAGGAGCCTGGCTGACAATGCCACGGCCGTGGTGGACCGGACGGTGAAGCCTCTCCGGTACGCCGAAAGGCTCCATGCCAGCGCCACATGCGACTTGCCGGTGCTGTTGTTTCAACGCAGCCTCTGAGCAATTGCAAGGCTGGCGCACGCTAACGATGCCTGCTGCAGTTATTCGTGTAACTACGGAAGTTCAGCTCTTATAATATGCGGGTAACTGAAATATACGTAAATAATAAAAACCTGAATATGCAAGTCACGTCTCGTATAAAGTCGATATTTTATCTTTGTTAACGGTGTGCTACAGCGTGATGATCGATTTCGATGACTTGTGGTATCTCGATGCGCAACAATCCTGCTCGATATATTGGGCTGATTTATTCTCGTGGCCAGACTCTCTGGACGTGGCTCATTCTCGTCGGTGCCGTTCTTTCGTTCTCTGTCGCGACAGCCGGTGCGGAGACGTGGACGGGCTACCGATTGGGCGAAGTGAGCTTTGAGGCGCCGGCTGACTGGTCGATCACGCGCCAGCAGCGGGGCAGGTCCTATTTACTCGCCAGTCCGACCGGTGAGTTCGAACTGCGAGCCGAGTGGTGGGTCCAGGACGAGCCGCTGCTCGGATTCAGCGATATCGTTTCGCATCGGCGGGTGACGGTCAGCGGCAAGGCCGCCACCTTCGTGCGCTCGGCCGCCGACAATCTCATGACCGTCAAGGTCTTGTTCGATGAAAAACGCAAGGACAATCGGCAATTGTTGTTCTCGCTCGCCGCGACCGGCGTTGCACCCAAAGCGGTGTTGCCTCTGTTCGACGACCTTCTCAGCCGTGTTCAATTCGGCAGTTCCACGCCGCCATCCCGACAGACGCAGATGAAAGAGCGTCGGACGGAAGCTCCGGCGGCACCACAAGGCAAGCGTATCGTCATCGTCCGGCTGCCCGCCATCCCGCCATCCGATGAGCAGGTCGAGTTGCTGGCGCCCGACGACGAAGAGGTCCGTCTTTGGCTGGGGCCAGTGTCGTTCACCGCCCCCCTAGCATGGCAGGTGCGTCCTGACGACGCGGGCGAGGTCACCACCCTGATCGCGTCCGGCGACCGGGCGACGATCGTCGTTGCGTTGTGGGCGCCCGATCGACCAATGCCAAGCGAGGGAGTCACGCGGGTCGAGTCGACAGTGGTTGCCGGTGAGCCGGCCATGGTGTTGCGCCAGCAGGAGGGGCGAGTCGCCATCACGCATGTTTTCTTCGACGAACCTTTGTCTGGCGGAGTCCGGCTCGCTGTGACCCTGCAGCCGGTGGATGGGCCAGCCGAAGACTGGCAGCCAGTGTTCGAACTGCTTCTCGCCAGCATCAATCGTACCCAGGTGGCGCCCGGCGCGCCGTTGCTGCCGATGGTCATGCGCCGGACGGCGGACGCCGACCCGTTTGCCGACGTCGACATGGACGAACTTCTGAGGTGAGCGACAAGGGAGGCATGGCCATGAACCGCCGGATACCGGCCATACTGGCTGCCGGTCTGCTGCTCGGCTCGCAGGGGCTGGGCGTCGCCCAGACCACGACCGTCACAGAAGACATGAAGGCGGCCGTCATTGCCTATGCCGAAGCGCAGAAGACCGCGTTCGTCAAGGACCAGTCAAAGGCGGCGATCATTTCGCTCTACAAGAAGCTCTACGGGTCCGGCGCCAACAAGACCCTCGTTCGCACGCTCGGAACCGTTGCGCTCAACGCCGACGAGATCAACACGCTGGCTGAAAACGCCGCGAATGCGATCGTCTCCGGTGCCCCGGAGAGCGTCATGGCGGCGTCCTCGCAGGTTGCCATCGCGCTTGGCCAAACGCTTACCAAGGGCATCGAGGACCCGAAGCTCCGCCGGCAGTTGGCCGGCGCGCTCGGCAAAGTCGACAAGATCAACGAGATCGCCGAAGTTCTCGGCCAAGCGGCCGGCGGCGACAGTACCGCCGCACAGGAATATGCCGGCCGTGCCCTGATCGCCATGACCCCGGCCGCCGGCATTTTCACTGCCGTCGAAGTGGCGACCGGCACCATGAAATATGCCAAGGGCAAATTCGTCGATGGTGAACTCGAGGGCCTTTACCAGCAGTACCTCAGGGACGGCAGAGATGGGCCGGAAAAGGTCCGTGGACAACTCGAAACGTTGGGCGGCTATGCCTATCTCATCCGCGACCGGCGCCCCGAGATTGAAGGAGAGAAAGCCGCCGCCATCTCGAAGGCGAGCCTGGAACCGAGCGAGCGCGTCCGCGAACACCTGACCCGGACCACGGAAAAGGAGGTCATCGACGACATCCTTGAGAGGTTTGCCGCCCGGCTCGTCCAGGAGAAAAAGCGGGCCGAGGCGACCACTGCCGCCGAGCAGGCCGAGGCGGAAGCCACCGTTGTACTCGACGCGCTGGATTGGGCCTGTCGAACCGGCTACGGCGAGGATTGGACCAGCAAATACGCCTTCAACTACCAACGCTTCATCGAAATCACTCAGAGCCGCGTTCGGACGGATGGCATCCTTGATCCCCACGACCCCAAGCATATCGGGATGATGGCGCGATTGTTGTCGACCCGTCTGGTGTACGGAGAAGACTCTGAGGAGTATCGCAAGCAGCTCAAGGATTTCAACGACTACCGGACCAGCTTGGTCGGCACTATCGGGCTGCCGCCGTCGAAGCCGTCCGCCCCCACTGAGACCTCCGAGGCCAACGGCGCCTGCGGTTCGGACAACAGCCAAGCCGACCAGCTCTGGGCAAACGCGTTGCAGCTCGAAAAGGAGGGCCGGTTTGAGGCGGCACTCGCCGCGCTCAAGCAGAGCGTTGCGCTCTGTCCGGACGCCGAGCGGTCGGCGCGGATCGCTCCGCTGCACGACAAGATGTGGATCGCGTGGGCCGAGAAGGTGGGCGCCAACGTGAAAAAGGCGATCCCCGACGTGAAAGAACCGACCCTGCTGATCGGGCCAGCCGGAAATTGATTGGCCGCGTCTTTCTCGTCGCCCTTGGTGCTTTGCTCCTTGCTTGGGGAGCAGGGGAGTCGCTGATCGGATTGTTCGGTGCCGAGGCTACTGGTTCAGTCACGAGTATGCGCCGTCAACTTGGCGATCGGGCAGAGGCTCTGCCCAATCGCTATGCCTACTCAATCGGTTACGCCTTCCGTCTACCCGACGGCACACGCATCGAGGGCACCAGCCAGCGCATTGGCGATTTCTTCTCCCCTAAACTCGGTCAAGGGAGCTTGGTAAGGGTCCGCTACGTGCCGCTGTTTCCACGGCTGTCTGTCATGGAATGGGGGATCGGCTCGCTGATCGAGGCTCTGATCGTGGCGGCGGTTGGGGTCGTGCTGATCCGGCTCGGTTGGCGGCCCGGGCGGAAGGTGAAGCGGCCGGTTGGCAGGACGGGCCGGCGTCGTCGCGCGAGGCGGTCCGCGGTCCGGCCTGTCGACAATCAAGGCGCTGAGAAGTGAGTTCGATATTCCATCTCAATTCAAGCAGCAGGACTACGCAATGACTGCGGCGGGCATCAGGGAATACGGACGACGGTTGGTGGTTCTGTTGATGGCCATTGCCGGCTTGTCGCTGTTCGGGCTGTCGGTTGTCGGTGCAATTGGGCTGCTGGTCCTCGCCATCGTCGTCTATGTCGCGCCGCAAGCCAGGCGTCCCGAAGGGGTGCTCGCCTATTCAAGGATGACGGCGGTCGTCATGCCCGATCTGCTCGGTTAGAGCGCCTTCGATCTTCTGGCACGCTTCGAGGATGGCGGTTTCACCGCCGAGGTTCCAGCCTGAAGCCGGACAGAGCGTGTCGCTTGGTGTGCCCCTGGAAGATGTCGGCCAAAAATCTGCGGCAAGGTGGGCAAACCCGTTCGATTCATGCGGCTTTTAGATTCATCGTGCTACATATGAGCAAGTGAGGTGCCTGTAATACCGAGAAAGCAAAGCAGCGCCGCGATGTATACGCGTCTTTACTTATTTTTCTCGCAAACTTTCCACAGAGGGGGCGGACTTGGACGGGTTTCTTGATATTCCAACCCTTCTATTCACGGTATCGGCGGCGAGCTTTTGCATCTGCGTCAGCCTGA
>JAGSYU010000017.1 GCA_018262575.1 Pseudomonadota bacterium
GGCAAGCTCGGCCAGCGTCAGCGGCCGCTCGATGTTCAGCTCCAGATACCAGATCGCCTTTTCCAGAACGCCCATTTCTTCCTCGCGACGTTGAGAGCGCTCTCTTGATGCCCGAAGCCGGACATCGCCGCTTGATCGGGATTGCCGGATGTCGTGTTTTGCAGAAACGAAAACGCCGCCCGAAGGCGGCGTTCGGCAAGGTCCGCTCCGGACGGACTCAGCTGGCGATCGTTCGGCCATTCTCGTCGAAGCGGTGGATCTTCACCACCTCCGGCGTCGCATAGACGATGTCATCGGGCGCGTACCGGTGCTCGCCGAACAGTCGCACGGTGATCAGGCCGGCAGTCTCGGTTTCGAGATAGAGATTGGTGTCGGCACCAAGATGTTCGGCATGGATCACCTTGCCGCGGAAGCGACCCTCGGTTGGCGACACGCTGAGATGCTCCGGCCTGATGCCGATGGTGGCGCCTGCCTCACCGACCCGCGCCGCCTCGATGAAGTTCATCTGCGGCGAGCCGATGAAGCCGGCGACGAACAGGTTGGCCGGACGGTTGTAGAGTTCCATCGGCGAGCCGATCTGCTCAATGACGCCGCTGTTCAGAACCACGATGCGATCGGCCAGCGTCATCGCTTCCACCTGATCGTGCGTCACGTAGATCATGGTGGCGGCGAGCTGGCGGTGCAGGCGGGCGATCTCGACGCGGGTCTGCACGCGCAGGGCGGCGTCGAGGTTGGACAGCGGCTCGTCGAACAGGAACAGCGCCGGTTCGCGCACCAGCGCCCGGCCGATGGCGACGCGCTGGCGCTGGCCACCGGACAGCTCGGCCGGCCGGCGCTTGAGATAGGGCTCCAGCGACAGCATGTCCGTCGCCTTGGCGACGCGAACATCGATCTCGGCGGCCGGCGTGCCGGCCTGCCTGAGGCCGAGCGCCATGTTCTCGCGCACGCTGAGATGCGGATAGAGCGCGTAGGTCTGGAAGACCATGGCGATGCCGCGTTTGGCCGGCGGAGTCACCGTCACGTCATGGCCGTTGATCAGCACGGTGCCGGTGGTGACGTCCTCGAGGCCGGCGATCGAGCGCAGCAGCGTCGACTTGCCGCAGCCGGACGGACCGACGAAGATGACGAACTCGCCGTCCTTCACCTGGAGGTCGATGCCCTTCAGCACCTCCTGCGCGCCGAAGGACTTCCTGATGTTCCTGAGTTCCAGCGATCCCACGGGCTATTTCCTTACAGCTTGACCGGTTTGCCGGTGCGGACGCTCTCGTCGGCGGCGAGGCAGACGGTCAGCGACTTCAATGCGTCTTTCATGTGCTGGGTCAGGTCGAGGTCCTCGACGATCGCCTTGAGCATGTAGGCCTGCTCCAGCTCGCACAGATCCTGATGCCCCGGCTCGCCGGCCATGGTGTGGTCGACATCGGGCGCGAGAAAGGTGCCGTCGGGGCCGGTCGCCGCTCGGTGGACGCGGATGGTCGAGGTGCGGGTGTGCGCGTCGACATCATCCGACTTGCCCTCCCTCATGACGATGGAGGCCGAGCCGTTCGGCGAGATGATATCCTTCACGAAGAACGCCTGTTCGGACATCATCGGCCCCCAGCCGGCCTCGTACCAGCCGAGCGAACCGTCGGAGAAGATCACCTGCAGGTGGCCGTAGTTGTACATGTCGGGCGCGATCTCGTTGGAGAGACGGAGGCCCATGCCGCGCACCTCCTTGGGCTCGGCGTCGGTCACCTGGCACATGACGTCGATGTAGTGGACGCCGCAGTCGACGATCGGCGCCGTGGTGTTCATCAGCGCCTTGTGCGTCTCCCAGGTCTTGCCGGAAGATTGCTGGTTGAGATTCATGCGGAAGACATAGGGGCCGCCGAGCGCCCGCGCCTCGGCGATGAAGCGCTGCCAGGACGGATGGTGGCGCAGGATGTAGCCGACGACGAGCTTGCGCTTGTTGGCGATGGCGCAGTCGATGATGCGCCGGGCGTCGGCCACCGTGGTGGCCAGCGGCTTTTCCACGAAGACGTGACAGCCCTGTTCCATCGCCATCACCGCGTAATCGGCGTGGCTTTCCGAATAGGTGCTGATCGACGCCATGTCGGGCTTCAGTGCCCTGAGCGCCTCCGGGAAGGAGGGGGCGATCTGGTAGCCCGTGAGCTCGTCCGGCAGCGCCACCTTGGTGCGGTTGACGAGGCCGACGATCTCGTAGCCGGGGTTGCGGTGGTAGGCGAGGGCGTGGCTTCGGCCCATGTTGCCGAGGCCGGCCGAGAGGACGCGAACGGGCGATGTCATTTGACCGCTCCCGAGGTGATGCCGCGGATCAGTTGCCGCGAGAAGATGACGTAGAGGACGAGCACCGGGAAGATGGCCAGCGACAGCGCCGCCAGCACGGCGTTCCAGTTGGTGACGAACTGGCCGATGAACAGCTGGGCGCCGAGCGTCACCGTCTTGGTGCTCTCGCTCGGGGCGAGGATCAGCGGGAACCACAGGTCGTTCCAGATGGGGATCATGGTGAACACGGCCACCGTCGCCATGGCCGGCCGCACCAGCGGCAGCGCCAGGCGGAAGAAGATGGCGTATTCGCTGAGACCATCGATACGGCCGGCGTTCTTGAGGTCGTCCGACACCGTTCGCATGAATTCCGACAGGATGAAGATGGCGAGCGGTAGTCCCTGCGCCGTGTAGACGAGCACCAGGGCGGTCAGCGTGTTGACGAGGCCCATCGCCACCATGCCCTGCAACAGCGCCACGGTGCCGAGGCGGATCGGGATCATGATGCCGATGGCGAGATAAAGGCCCATCAGCGTGTTGCCGCGGAAGCGGTATTCGGCAAGCGCGAAGGCGGCCATGGCGCCGAACAGCAGCACCAGGAAGATCGACACCACCGTGACGATGGTGCTGTTCTGGAAATAGGTGACAAAGTCGCCCTGCTTCAGCACCGTCTCGTAGCCGATCAGGCTGAAGGTGGACGGGCCGGGCAGGCGCAGCGGCTGGCCGAAGATCGCCTGCTTGCTCTTGAACGAGTTGATGATGGTGAGAAACACCGGGAACAGCGCCACCAGCGTATAGGTGATCAACGCCAGATGGACGAGGCTGGTGCGTAGTGTCGAGTGTCTTGCCTTGGACATTTGCCCCCTCCCGTCAGAACTGGTAGCGGCGGATGCGCCGCTGGATGCCGAACAGGTAGATGCAGACGCCGGTCAGGATGATCAGGAACATGATGGTGGCGATGGTGGCCCCCATCGACTGGTCGCCGAGCTGCAGCTGGAAGCCGAAGAAGGTCCGGTAGAGGAAGGTGCCGAGGATGTCGGTCGCCTTGTCCGGTCCGGCCAGTGCTCCCTGCATGGTGTAGACTAGGTCGAAGGCATTGAAATTGCCCACGAAGGTCAGGATCGAGATGATGCCGATGGCCGGCAGCACCAGCGGCAGCTTGATCTTGAAGAACTGGCCCCAGCCGGTGATGCCGTCGATTTCGGCCGCCTCGATCACCTCCTCGGGAATGCTGAGGAGCGCGGCGTAGATCAGCATCATGGGGATGCCGATGAACTGCCAGACGGAGACCAGCGACACGGCGATCAGCGCCGATCCAGACCTGCCGAGCCAGGGCGCGAACAGCGCCTTCAGGCCGACGAGATCCATCAGCCAGGGAGAGACCCCCCAGATCGGCGACAGGATCAGCTTCCAGATGAAGCCGACGATGACGAAGGACAGCAGCGTCGGCAGAAAGAAGGCCGTGCGGTAGAAGGCGGCGAACCTCAGGCCCGGCAGCGACAGCAGCGCGGCAAGAGCGACGCCGATCGGGTTCTGCACCATCATGTGGATCAGGAAGAAGACAAAGTTGTTGCCGAGTGCGTTCCAGAAATCGGCCGCCCAGCGCGGATCGCCGAACAGCGTCGCGAAGTTCGAAAAGCCGACGAAGACGTGCTCGCCATCCACGACGTTGAACAAGGACTGCCGGAGCGTTTCGAACAGCGGCAGGATCATCACCGCCGTGTAGATGAAAACGGCGGGGGCGAGGAAGACGAAGATGTGCCAGCGCCGCGGCCGCCGCTGCGAGGCTTCCACGCCAAGTTCGGGTGCAAGGTCGGTCATGTTGATCTCTGGGACGCCGGCAGCCGGTCGGCAATGGCCGACGGGCGAGGGGACGGCGACGCGAAGGCCGCGCCGCCGTCTCGGTTGACCTTACTTGGCCGGCTTGTACCAGCTGTCGAGGCCGTCCTGCAGCTTCTTGGCGGCCACTTCCGGCGTGTCGGTGCCGTTGATGACGTTGGCCGATTCCGCCCAGGTCTCGTTCTCGAGGTTGGGCGTGCCGCGCGACAGGATCTGGTAGGTCGAGCGGATGGTCGGCTTGCAGCTCTCGCGCCAGGAGACGAACTCCTTGGCCAGCGGATCGGTCATGTCGACGGCCGTCGAGTTCAGGCTGAAGAAGCCCGGCAGCGCATTGGCATAGATCGAGGCGAACTCGGCCGAGGCCACCCACTCGAGGAACACCTTGGCTTCCTCCTTGTGGGCACTGGCGGCGTTGAGGCCCATGGCGATGTCGTTATGGTCGGAGATGTAGCAGGTGTCCCCGTCCTTGGCGACCGGCGGCGGGAAGGCGCCGAGCTTCAGACCCGCGGTGTTGAACAGCGAGATTTCCCAGGAGCCGGCCGGGTAGATGGCGGCGCGGCCGAGCGTGAACAGATTCTGGCTGTCGGGGTAGGTCTGGGCCTCGAAGCCGTCACCGAGATAGGGCGCCCACTTGGCGAGCACGCGATAGGGCTCGACCCACGGCTCGTCGGTCAGCTTCTGGGTGCCGGCGATCAGCGCCTTGCGGCCTTCCTCGCCCTTCCAGTAGGTCGGACCGATGTTCTGGTAGCCCATCGTGGCGGCTTCCCACATGTCCTTGGTGCCCATGGCCAGGGGAATGTAGGTGCCGTCGGCCTTCAGCTTGTCGAGCACGGCAAAGAACTGGTCGACCGTCTTCGGTACCTCGGCGCCGACCTTCTCAAGGGCTTCCTTGTTGTAGATGAAGCCGTGGATGACGGAGGCCATCGGCACGCAGAACGTCTTGGCGCCGTCGTCGGTGGTCCAGGCGGCCTTGGCAACTTCCGAGAAGTTCTTCATGCCGGCGAGGGCGGTGAGATCTTCGAGCTTGCCCTTGTCGAACAGCTGCAGCGACGTATCGAACGGCCGGCAGGCGACGAGGTCGCCGGCCGAGCCAGCATCGAGCTTGGCGTTGAGCGCGGCGTTATACTCGGTCGGCGCGCTCGGCGAGAAGGTGATCTTGATGCCCGGATTCTTGGCCTCGAAGGCCGGAATGATCTTCTCCTGCCAGATCTGGAGGTCGTCGTTGCGCCAGCTCTCGATGTTGAGCGTGACGTCGGCCGCAGCGGCCGCTCCAATACCGGCGAGGATGCTCGATGCCAGCAGGGCACCCTGCAACGTAGTGCGATACATCGTCCGTCTCCCTTTGCTCGCGTCGTGAAGACGCGTTGAGAACCCCGATTATATTTTTGCGACGAGCGATATCGCCCGACGCAGGTTTTGGCCGGCCTCGACGAGAGCGGCATTGGCCGTCTCGATATCTCCCGCGCCGGCGGCGAGCAGAATGGCGTGCTTGACCGAGCCGCGGCTCTCCCGGAGGAGCCCTGTTGCCGCGTCGGTCGGAATTCCGGTGATGTCGGTCACGATACGGGCGGCGCGCGCCCTGAGCTTGTCGTTGTCGGCCCTGACGTTGACCATGTGGCCGTCGTGAACGTGGCCGAGATGAACGGCCATCAACGTCGACAGCATGTTGAGGGCGATCTTCTGCGCCGTAGCGGCGCCCATGCGCGTCGAGCCCGACACCACTTCGGGCGGCGTCTTCAGCAGCACCGCCACATCGGCGACAAGCAGAAGCGGCGCGCCTTCGTTGTTGGCGATGCCGATCACCGTGGCGCCGCGGTCCTTGGCGGCGCGGGCAGCGGCGAGCGTGTAGGGCGTCGAGCCGGAGGCAGAAACGGTGATCACGCAATCACCCTGACCAATGCCCGTGGCCTTGAGGTCGGTGACGCCCGCTTCGACGTCGTCCTCGCCCACCCCCAGCATGTCGACAAGGCTGTCACGACCACCGGCCAGGATGACGATGGCCTCGTCGCCGCCAATGCCGTAGGTGCCGGGTAGTTCGAGGCAATCGGCCAACGCCATCAGACCGGAGCTGCCGGCGCCGACATAGACAAGGCGATGGCCCGATGCCAGCGCGGCAGACGCTTGGGCGGCAGCCTCGGCGATGGCCGGAACGGCCGCTTCGACGCTTCGGGCTGCGGCGACCTGTGCGGCGGCAAGCACCTCGAGAATCCGCGTCGGCGGCAGGGTGTCGAACCCTTTCGCATGGCTGTCGCGGTTCTCAGTGCCCAGCTCTACCGTCATCGTGCCACTCCCACTCCGGCATAATGCCAAAAAGCTACCACTTGTCCAGAGGGCAATCATACTTCCTTCGTTTTTGCGTGCCTCATGTTCGCCAAAGTTCATTCTAGACGGAATAAATATTCAATTTCAATAAGTTGACTAAATGGATGCCGAAAAAGGAGAGGGCAGCGCCAATATGCCGATTGGCAAATGGTATTTTTTTGGTACTTTCGGACAAGGAGGGCCACGATGGTGGATTTCGTGATCGGCGTCGATGGGGGCGGAACCGGCTGCCGGGCGGCGGTGGCGGGCCGCGATGGACGCATCATCGCCACGGGCGCGGGCGGGGCGGCCAACGTCCTGAGCGATCGCGCCGGCTCTCTTCGCAATATCCAGATCGCTATCGACGCGGCAATCGTTGCCGCCGGTCTTGGCAAGACCGCGCTGCAGCGCTCGGGCGTCCTGTTGGGCCTCGCCGGGAGCAATGTCGGCGATACCGCCGCCTTCATCACCGCGTCGTTGCCGGCCGGGCGCGTTGAAGTCGTCTCGGATGGCCTCATCGCCCTCGAGGGCGCCATCGGCGATCGCGACGGAGCGGTGGCGATTCTGGGCACCGGCTCGATCTTCTTCGCCCGGCACGGCGACACGGTCCGCTCCTACGGCGGTTGGGGATTTGTCATCGGCGATTTCGGCGCCGGCGCCAGCCTGGGCCGGGCGGCACTTGCCGCCACGCTGCTCGCCCACGACCGCATCATTTCGGCTTCGCCCCTTACCGATCGGCTGATCGCCGAGTTTGGCGGCGCTGCCGGCCCGATGGTCGAGTTTGCGCGGACGGCAACACCGGGCGATTTCGGTCGCTTCGCGCCGGCCGTCTTCGCGGCGGCGGAGAGCGGCGATCTCGTTGGGCTCGATATCGTCCGCAAGGCGGCAACCTCGGTCGACATGGCTCTTGACCGTATCGTCGACGATGGGGTGGAGCACATTGCGCTGCTCGGTGGCCTGGCGCCGCTCTATCCCGTCTATCTCGCCGAACGGCATCGGCCGCGCCTTGTGGCTCCCATCGGCAATTCGCTCGCCGGGGCGGTGGCGCTCGCCGTCCGGCGCTTCCTCGATGATGGGGGAGGGACGGCATGAACGGCGAAATTTCCGACATCCTGTCGCCCGAGCAATTGCAGGCCACCGGTAGCGGGCCGCTCTACATGAAGCTCCGACAGGCGATCGAGACGGCGATCAACGACAACCGGCTGAAACACGGCGATGCGCTGCCGCCGGAGCGCGAGATCGCCGATTTCGCCGGCATCAGCCGCGTCACCGTGCGCAAGGCGGTGGATGATCTCGTCGAGGCCGGCCTGCTGATGCGTCGCCACGGCTCCGGCACCTTCGTGGTGAAGCCGGTGCAGCGGGTCGAGCAATCCTTGTCGCTGCTCACCTCGTTCACCGAGGACATGGCCCGGCGCGGCCTGAACGCCAGTTCGCGCTGGCTTGACCGGGGGCTGCACCTGCCGTCGCCCGAAGAGGCGATGATGCTGGGGCTGGCTGGTGGCGCCCTGGTCGCCCGGCTGGAGCGACTGCGGATCGCCAACGATCTGCCGCTTGCCATTGAGAGGGCGTCGCTCTCGGCCGACGTGCTGCCCGACCCCGCCGCCGTCACCGGCTCGCTCTACGAGACGCTGGCCAGGAGCGGCAACCGGCCAATGCGAGCCGTTCAACGCATCTCCGCCTGCAATATCCGCGGCCAGGATGCGGCGCTGCTCGGTGTGCAAACCGGCGACGCCGGCCTGTCCATTGAGCGTATTTCCTATCTTTCTTCCGGCCGGGTGGTGGAATTCACCCGGTCGCTCTATCGGGCCGACGCCTACGACTTCGTCGCTGAGCTGACGCTGCCGCAATCCTGATCCGTCACCATCAAGGAGACGTTCCAATGTCCGCCCTCATCATTCGTGGTGCCCGCCTGTTCGACGGCGAGGCCTGGCACGACAACGCCGAGATCGCCGTCGCCAATGGCCGTTTCGTCGCTGCCACCGACGCGCCGTCCGGCGCCGAGGTCGTCGACGCCGATGGCCTTGTCGTCGTGCCCGGTTTCATCGATCTGCAGGTCAATGGCGGCGGCGGCGTCAACTTCAACGACGCTCCGAGCGTCGAAACGCTCGCCCGCATCTGCACCGCCCACGCCCGATTCGGCACGACGGCGCTGCTGCCGACCCTGATCACCGACCGCCGCGAGGCCCGCACCGAGGCGATTGCCGCCGGCAAGGCGGCGCGAGCGGCGGGCGTGCCCGGCTTCCTCGGCTTGCATCTGGAGGGGCCACACCTTTCGGCCGCCAAGCGCGGCGTCCATGCCGCCGCCTACGTGCGGCCCATGGAGGACCAGGACCTCAGGGAGCTTGTCGGTGCGCTCGCCGGTGCCGGACCGACGATGCTGACCGTCGCCCCCGAATCGACGCCGATCGAGTCGGTTCGGCGTCTTGCGGCAGCCGGCGGCGTCGTCAGTCTTGGCCATTCAGATTGCGACTACGACACGGCACTCGCCTATATTGCCGCCGGCGCCAGCACGGCGACGCATCTCTTCAATGCCATGAGTCCACTCGGACATCGGGCTCCCGGCATGGTCGGCGCGGTGCTCGACAGCGGCATCTCCGCTGGCTTGATTGCCGACGGCCTGCACGTGCATCCGGCGGCGGCGCGGGTGGCGCTCAGGGCAAAGCGCGGGCCGGGCCGGCTGTTCCTCGTCACCGACGCCATGCTGACCATCGGCACCGATCTTCCCGATTTCGAGCTGAACGGCCGCACCATCTTCCGGCGCGACGGCCGGCTGTCGCTGGCCGACGGCACATTGGCCGGCGCCGACATCGATATGCTCTCCTCGGTGCGCTACGCCGCCGAGCATTTCGAGATCGGCCTCGACGAGGCGATCCGCATGGCCACCGTCTATCCGGCCGAGGCGATGCGCATCGGAGAGAAAAAGGGCAGGATCGCTCCTGGCTTTGACGCCGACTTCCTGCTGCTGACGCCTGATTTTGACCTCAATGCCACTTGGATTGGCGGCAAGCGGGTACATTCGGCGTGACGCCAACTCACAGCTTTCGCAGCATCACCTGCTCGATGGCGTGGTTGGCGCTCTTGCGGAGCACCAGGCCGGCCCGGAGACGGGTCGGCTGAATGTTCTCATGGAGGTTGGCAAGGTTGATGCGCGTCCACAGTCCCAGGGCAATGTCCAGCGCCTCTTCTTCGGAGATCTCGGCGTAGCGACGGAAATAGGATTGAGGGTCGCGGAAAGCGGTTTGCCTGAGGCGCATGAAGCGCTCGACATACCAGCGCTGCAGGTCGGCCTCGTCGGCGTCGATGTAGATCGAAAAATCGAAGAAGTCGGAGACGAAGGGGATGCCGCGCCCGTCGCGCGGCAGCTTGCCGGTCTGCAGGACGTTGAGCCCCTCGAGGATCAGAATGTCCGGCTGGTCGACGACGGTGCGCTCGCCTGGCACGATGTCGTAGACGAGATGGGAATAGACCGGCGCCCAGACGTTGGGCTTGCCGGCCTTGATGTCGGTGAGGAAGGAGAGCAGCGCCGCCCGGTCGTAGCTTTCCGGAAAGCCCTTCTTCTCCATAAGGCCTTCCTCGCGCAGCACGGCGTTTGGAAACAGGAAACCGTCGGTGGTGACGAGGTCGACCTTCGGCGACGACGGCCAGCGGGACAGCATGGTCCTCAAAATGCGCGCCGTCGTCGACTTGCCGACGGCCACCGAGCCGGCGATGCCGATGATGAACGGCTTCTTGGCGTCGGAGCGCCCCAAGAAGTGGCGCGTCGAGGAATGCAGCGACTGCGCCGATTCGACGTAGAGCGACAGGAGCCGGGCGAGCGGCAGGAAGATGTCGGACGCTTCGTCGAGCTGCACCGGATCGTTGAGGGCGCGCAGGCGAAGGACGTCGTCGAGCGTCAACGTCAGCGGCATGCCGGCCCTGAGCACGGCCCAGTCGGCGCGGGTGTAGACTTCATAAGGCGACAGTGCTTTCCGCACGAACTGTTCCATTCGTCACCATTTCCGGATGGCCCTCCGGCGATCCGCTGGGTTCACATGCATGGTGGGAAATTGGCCGCCGGCCACGGCCGGCGCGCCATGTCGTGAGGTCAGTCGGCCGGGCGGCTGGCTTTTTCCTGCAGGCCGGACTGCGCCGTGCGGCGCCGGAGTTCGGCGAGTACGTCGTCGAGCGGCACGCCCTTGAGCGCCAGCACCACGACGAGATGATAGAGGAGGTCGGCGCTTTCGTAGGTCACCGCGTCGGCGTCACCGGAGACGGCGGCGATCACCGTCTCCACGGCTTCCTCGCCGAGCTTCTGCGCCGCCTTGGAGAGGCCCTTTTCGGCCAACTTGCGAGTGTAGGAGGTGGCGTCGCCGTTGCTGAGGCGATCGGCGACGATCGCCTCGAGGTCGGAAAGGGTAAAGGTGCTGTCAGCCATGCCGTTCATCCCTGGAGGCGGACGGGAACGCCGGCCGCAGCGAGATGCGCCTTGGCCTCGCCGATGGTGAAAGTGCCGAAGTGAAAGATCGACGCGGCAAGCACGGCAGTGGCGTGGCCGTCGCGAATACCCTCGACGAGGTGGTCCAGCGTGCCAACGCCGCCCGAGGCGATCACCGGCACCGACACCGCGTCGGCAATGGTGCGGGTCAGTTCCAGGTCGAAGCCGATCTTGGTGCCGTCGCGGTCCATTGAGGTCAACAGGATTTCCCCGGCGCCGAGCGAAACGACTTCCTGGGCGTATTCCACGGCGTCGATGCCGGTTGCCTGACGGCCGCCGTGGGTGAACACCTCCCAGCGCGGTCGGCCATCGTCCGATGAGACGCGCTTGGCGTCGATGGCGACGACGATGCACTGGTCACCGAACTTCTCAGAGGCACGGCGCACGAGGTCGCGGTCGCGGACAGCGGCCGACATGATCGACGCCTTGTCGGCACCGGCGAGCAGCAGTTCGCGGATATCGTCGACCGACCGGACGCCGCCACCCACCGTCACCGGCATGAAGCAGCGCTCGGCGGTGCGGCGGACCACGTCGAGGAGGGTGCCGCGATTCTCATGGCTGGCGGTGATGTCGAGGAAGCAGAGCTCATCGGCGCCGGCCGCGTCATAGGCGGCGGCGGCCTCGACCGGATCACCGGCATCGATGAGATCGACGAAGTTGACCCCCTTGACCACCCGGCCGTCCTTGACGTCCAGACAGGGGATGACACGTGCTTTCAGCATTGGGGTCACCGCGATTGAAAAGGCGCCCATTTCTTATACGGCTCGATGGACGGGCGCCAGTCCCATGGCGCCGGCCAGGGCTGCGGTAGACGGGAAACCGACGTGCCCGGCGTGGTGCGCGCAGGGTTGCAGGGCGTCGCACGCGGCCGGCATCAGGGCCTCGCGACCGCTGGCGAGGAGCAGTAAGCCAAAGACAGAGCACATCATCTATTCACATTTCAGATGGCATAAACTCTCCGTAAATGGATCGTCGATTAGATGAGAATGATAGGCAATGTAGCGGCCGGCGGGGACGCTATTTGCTGGTCATCTTTCATTGTGGCCGTGCTTGTGAATCGATCGATTTCTGGAGTGACCGTTCGGAGGTCCTCGCCGGGCGGAGCAGGTAGGAGCTGAGACTCATGTGGCCGTTTTCAAATCATGAGGCTGCGGTGCTCGCGGCTCTCGACCGTTCACAGGCAGTCATCGAATTCGATCCGGCCGGCAAGATCATCACCGCCAACGCCAATTTCCTGAAGGTGATGGGCTACGAGCTCTCCGACATTGTCGGAAAACATCATTCGATGTTCGTAGATCCCAACGAAGCCCAGGGCGCCGCCTATGCCGCTTTCTGGCGTGATCTGCTGGCTGGCAAGTTCCTGTCCGCTGAGTTCCCGCGCGTCGCCAGGGGAGGGCGCTCCGTCTGGATCCAAGGCACCTACAACCCGTTGCTGGACAAATCCGGCAAGGTCTATCGCGTCGTCAAGGTTGCCACCGATGTGACCGAACGCAAACTGAACGACGCCCGGGTACAGGGCCAGATCGATGCCATCAACCGCGCTCAGGCGGTGATCTCCTTCGAGCCGGATGGTACGATCATCGAGGCCAACGAGAATTTCCTGAAGGTACTCGGCTATCGGCCTGAGGAGATCGTCGGCAAGCACCATTCGATGTTCGTCACATCCGAGGAGCGCGCCAGTCCAGCTTACAGGAAGTTCTGGGAAGACCTGCGGGCAGGCCAGTTCAAGTCGGATGAATTCCACCGGATCGGTAAAGGCAATCGCGACGTTTTCCTGCAGGCGACCTACAATCCGATCTTTGACGTCACCGGCCGGCTCATCCGCGTCACCAAGTTCGCGACCGACATCACCGCCGTCATGAACCGTCGCCGCACGCGGCAGACCGCCCAGGCGGACATCAACCGCGAACTCGTCGAGGTGGCCAGCATGATCGCCCGCTCGAACTCCGAGGCGGCGGGTGCCAACGCGACCGCTGGCACCACGGCCTCCAACGTGCAGGCGGTGGCCGCCGGGGCGGAGGAACTCGCGTCCTCTGTCGCCGAAATCAGCCGTCAGGTGAGCGTCGCCCTTTCGGTTTCCCAGGAAGCCGTCACGCAGGCTGAAACTGCGACCAAGGTGGTGTCCGGCCTGGCGACGGCAGCCCAGAAGATCGACCAGGTGGTCGAACTGATCAACACCATCGCCGGCCAGACCAATCTTCTCGCCCTCAATGCCACCATCGAGGCGGCACGGGCTGGCGAGATGGGCAAGGGTTTCGCGGTGGTCGCGCAGGAGGTGAAGCAGCTCGCCGCCCAGACCTCGCGGGCGACTGACGAAATCGCCAGTGAAATAGCCGCCGTTCAGACCATCTCCACCAAGGCGGTGCAATCCATCGACGGCATCACCACCATTATTGCCCGCATCAACGACATATCCTCGTCGATTGCCGCCGCCGTCGAGGAACAAGCCGCCGTGACGCAGAACATGTCCGGTAGCATGCACACGGCCGCCGACGGCGTCGAACAAATCGCCAAGGCGCTGGCCGACATCAGTCATTCGACCCAGTCGATCGACGAGACTGCCAACAAACTGCAGAAGGCGGCGTCCTCGCTCGCCTGATCGGCGCTACCGCACTCACCCGATCGCCCCGTCGTCCCGCACGGCGGGGGCGCTTGTCGCTCAGCGCCAGCTTTCTCCGGCCCACATGCGGGCGAAGGCGGTGCGATAGTCGGGGTAGGCGTAGACAAGCCCGAGATCGGACTTGCTCCGGCCGTTCGCCACCCGCTTGTTCTCACCATAGAAGCTGCGAGCCATCGGCGACAACTCGGCCGTCTCGAAGTCCTGTTCGGGTGGCGGCGGAACGCCCATCAGTTGGGCCGCGTAAGCAATGACATCCTGCGGCGGTGCCGGCTCGTCATCGGTGATGTTGTAAAGGCCGCTGGCGCGTGTCGCGAAGACCCGCTCGACTGCCGCCGCGATGTCTTCGACGTGGATTCGGTTGAACACCTGACCCGGCTTGACAAGGCGGCGGGCACTACCGTCCGCGAGGTTGACGAAGGCGTTGCGGCCCGGCCCGTAGATGCCCGAAAGCCGCAACACGCTCACCGCCACGCTGGTCCGCGCGCCGAAGGCGAGCCATTCGTTTTCCGCCTTCACGCGAGCCACCGACCGAGCGCTCTTCGGGCGGCAGTCGGAGGTTTCATCCACCCAGGCGCCGCCATGATCGCCGTAGACACCGACCGTCGACAGGTAGGCAACCGCGACGATCGATGTCTCGGCGGCGAGTGCGTTGGCAAGTACCGGCAACACGCGGTCACCACCGTCCGGCCCTTCCGAGGGGGCGATGGAGACGAGGACATGGGTGACACCACGAAGCGCGGGCCGTAGCGCTTCGGCGGTCTCGCTCGAGCCGTCGAAAAGGCGCATGTCGGCGAGCGGGGCGAGGGCGGCGGCCTTTGCCGGCGATCGTGTGGTGCCGACCGCTTCAGTCGGGGCGAGGCGGCTGAGCGCCGCCTTGGCGCTGTAGCCGAGGCCGAAGGCCATGAGCTTCATCGGGAGATCTCCTGCCGATCGGGACGGTTTCGGAACCGTGATGCGGGCTTTGCCTGAGGCAAGTTGCATAGAGGCATTCGTCTCCTACATAAAGGCGTCATTCAGGGACGGCTTCCGCGCCACGGGCGGACGGCCGTTGCCGCAAGGAGCATCCCATGATGGAACACACAAACCCGTCTACCTGGTACGGCACCACCATTGTTTCGGTCCGCAAGGACGGCAAGGTGGTGATCGCCGGCGACGGGCAGGTCACGCTTGGCGCCACGGTGATCAAGCACACGGCGAAGAAGGTCCGGCCGCTTGGCCGCGGCGACGTCATCGCCGGCTTTGCCGGCGCCACGGCCGACGCTTTCACACTGTTCGAGCGCCTGGAAGCCAAGCTGGAGCAGTATCCCGGTCAGCTGATGCGCGCCTGCGTCGAACTCGCCAAGGATTGGCGAACCGACCGCTATCTCCGTCGCCTCGAGGCGATGATGATCGTTGCCGACGCATCCGTGACGCTGGTGCTGACCGGCACAGGCGATGTGCTGGAGCCGGAGGGTGGTATCGCCGGCATCGGTTCCGGCGGCACCTATGCGCTTGCCGCCGCCCGCGCGCTCGCCGATAGCGGCAATGACGCCGAGACGATCGCCCGCAAGGCAATGAAGATCGCCGCCGACATCTGCATCTACACCAATGAAAACGTGGTGGTCGAAAGCCTGCCCAAGGCCTGAAACCCCGCCCAGAACTCTACTGAAATGGTCATCTAGCTTCGATCCCGGCGCTTCCGCTGCTGACGACCCAAAGTTCGCTCCGCTCCGGTTCTCGTGCATCTCGCCATCTGACTCATCTCAGCGTGTCTTGAGCAAGGTTTAGGTTCCATCTGAGGACAAACTATGCCCGATTTCTCTCCCCGCGAGATCGTTTCCGAACTCGACCGCCACATCGTTGGCCAGAAGGATGCCAAGCGCGCCGTCGCCATCGCCCTTCGCAACCGCTGGCGCCGCCTCCAGCTTGACGCCTCGCTGCGCGAGGAGGTGCTGCCGAAGAATATCCTGATGATCGGTCCGACCGGCGTCGGCAAGACGGAAATCTCCCGTCGTCTTGCCCGGCTGGTCAACGCGCCTTTCGTCAAGGTCGAGGCCACCAAGTTCACCGAGATCGGCTATGTCGGCCGCGACGTCGAGCAGATCGTCCGCGATCTCCTTGAGGTCGGCATCTCACTCATCCGGACACAGCGACGCAAGGACGTCGAAGCCAAGGCGCATCTGGCCGCCGAGGAGCGGGTGCTCGATGCGCTGGTCGGCACCTCGGCGAGCCCGTCGACGCGCGACACCTTCCGCCGCAAGCTCAGGGCCGGCGAACTCGACGACAAGGAAATCGAGGTCGAGCTGACCGCCTCGGCCGGCGGGGCGGGCGGCATGGAGATCCCCGGCATGCCGGGCGGACAGGTCATCAATCTCTCCGAGATGATGCAGAAGATGATGGGCGGCGTGAAGAAGACCCGCCGCATCAACGTCAAGGACAGCCACGACCTGCTCACCGCCGAGGAGGCCGACAAGCTGATTGACCAGGACAAGATCGTCGCCGAGGCGATCGATGCCGTCGAGAACAACGGCATCGTCTTTCTCGACGAGATCGACAAGATCTGCGCCAAGGATGGCCGCGACGGCTCGGTGTCGCGTGAGGGCGTGCAGCGTGACCTCCTGCCGCTCATTGAAGGCACGACGGTGTCCACCAAGCATGGGTCGGTGAAGACCGACCACATCCTGTTCATCGCCTCCGGCGCCTTCCATGTCGCCAAGCCCTCGGATCTCCTGCCCGAACTTCAGGGCCGGTTGCCGATCCGCGTCGAGCTGAAGCCGCTGGACAAGGACGACTTCCGCCGCATCCTGACCGAGCCGCAGGCCAGTCTCATCAAGCAATACGTGGCGCTGATGCTGACGGAAGGCGTGACGCTGGCCTTTACCGACGACGCCATCGACGCCATCGCCGAGATCGCCGTGCACGTCAACTCAACGGTCGAGAACATCGGTGCCCGACGGCTGCAGACGGTGCTCGAGCGCATCCTCGACGACATCTCGTTCTCGGCGCCTGACCGCTCCGGAGAAACGATCACCGTAGACGGCGCGGCGGTGAGGGGGGCGGTCGGCGACCTTGCCCGCAACACCGACCTCAGTCGTTTCATCCTGTGACGGCCTTCTCCGGAGAAGGGCATCGCGCTTTCTCCGGAGAAACTCGCCCGCCACCCCCACAATCGGCAGGCGGTCCAGCTCCCGGACGCTTCGGTACTGGCGGGAAGGGCAACTGAAACGCCCCCTGCAAAAGGGTCAAGCGGTCATTGGCGCCGGGCCTCCGGTCGGTCTTCTCCTGATAGCCAACTTGATCGCTATGCGCTCGGAAACGGCGCGTTATCATCGAACGAACCGCTGGCGGTCAGCCGGAATGGTTCTGAACCGCAAGTTTCTTGTCGTTCTGGCGTGTTTTGCGTATATCGTTTCAACGAGATCGGTCGCATCGTTGAACTGATCAGTCGGTCGCTTGCCGGGGGGCATGGGCGGCAGACTTCCGGGCGACGCCTGCCGGTCCCAGACCGGTGGGCGTCGTGCGGATTTAGGTTGCGATCTCGGGAAGAGAGACGCCGTTGTCCCTCGTCAGTTACAGCCGGAGTTCCGGTGCATCGGACGGACAGATGGGTGAAAGTTCAACTCCACAGAACAAGACCGTGAAGCTGGCCGACGTGGCGCGTGCCGCTGGCGTCAGTCAGGGAACGGTGTCGAACGTCTTCAATCGGCCGGGCCTCGTCTCGGAAGCGCTCCGCGAGCGGGTCGAGGAAGCGGCACGGTCGCTTGGCTACCGAGGCCCAGATCCGCGCGGCCGCCTGCTGAGGGCCGGGCGCGTCAACGCCATCGGCGTCGTTGCCATCGGGCCGCTCAATTGCTTCTTCGACGACCAGTACACCCGCTTGTTCCTGTCCGGTGTTGCCCGGGCCTGCGAGGCGCGGGGCGCCGGCATCTCGCTGGTGTCGGCGACCGATGATGAGATCGCCGCCTGGAACATCCGAACGGCGCTGGTCGACGGCTTTGTCCTCCACTGCCTCAACGAGGGCAACACGCTGGTCGAGCTGGCCAAGAAGCGTGGTCTGCCGTTCGTGGCCGTAGACTTCCCCGTCGGTCCCGGTCTCGACGTCGTCAAGATCGATGATTACCGCGGCGCTTGCGAAGCGGCGCAGCATCTCGTCGACCTTGGCCATCGGCATTTTGCCGTTTTCACCTTCGAGACCGAAAAGGAAGTGCGCGTCGGCTTCGTTGACGACCTCAGGGCTGAGCGGTCGTCCTTTGAAGTGGTGCGACGGCGCCTTTTCGGTTATCGCGACGTGTTCCGCGCCGCCGGCCTGCCACCGCAGCCGGTGTTCGAGACTGGTTCCGATTATGAGGGCGTCTGCACTGGCGTTGACGCGGTGCTGGCCGCCCATCCGGACACCACCGCCTTCGTCTGCACCTCCGACCGCGTGGCGCTTCAGGTCATGACCTACCTGCAGTCGCTCGGCCGCAAGATTCCCGACGACTTCTCGGTGGTCGGCTTCGACGGTATCGAGGAGGCGGCGAGTTCGCTTCCTCCGCTCACGACGATTCGACAGCCAGCCATCGGCAAGGGCGAAGCGGCGGTCGAACTTATCCTCGGCGATAAGCCGGATGGCGTCGGCGACCGGGTCATAGAGCTGCCGATTGAGTTGGTGATCAGAGGATCGACGACGCGCCCGCGCAAGGGGTAGAGGCGGCCACTTTCCTTTTTCGAGCCGCGGCGAACTATTCCTCGCCGCGGCTTTGCCTTGTCTGCTTACGATGGCAAGCCGAACAGGCTGAGATCGGCTGGGCCCAGCCGATCTCTAGCGGTCTGGAGCTGGTGCCAGTAGGGATAGAGTAGCGGCAGCGCGCTGACCTCATCGAGACGCTTTCGCTCGTCGGCGGAAAGCTGGAGATCGGCAGCCTTGAGGTTGTCGACAAATTGCGCTTCGCTGCGACCGCCGATCACCACCGACGTCACGCCCGGCCGGCCGAGCAGCCAGGCGAGTGCCACCTGTGCGCCGCTGACGCCGTGCGCCGCGGCGATGTCGACCAGCGCATCAACGATGGTCCACAGGCGGTTCTCGTCGCGGATCGGCGGCTCCGTCCAACCGGCGAGCTGACGCGTGCCTTCCGGTGCGGCATTGCGGCGGTGTTTGCCCGACAGGAGGCCACCGGCGAGCGGACTCCAGACCAGGATGCCGAGCCCTTGGTCGAGCGAGATCGGAACCAGCTCGTACTCGGCCTCACGGGCTTCGAGGGTGTAGTGGATCTGCTGCGAAACGAAGCGCTGGCGGTGCTCGGCGGCAGCGGCGCCGAGCGCCTTCATGACGTGCCAGCCGGAGAAGTTGGAGCAGCCGACGTAGCGCACCTTGCCGGCCCGCACCAGAGCGTCGAGCGCTTCCACGAACTCCTCGACCGGCGTCAGGCCGTCCCACTGATGCACCTGATAGAGATCGATCGTTTCGGTCTTGAGACGACGAAGGCTGGCCTCGCAACCGGCAATGATGTGGTGGCGGCTGAGGCCGCGATCGTTGGGGCCGTTCCCCATCGGAAAGCGGACTTTGGTCGCAAGGAGAACGCCTTTGCCCTTCCGCTCCTGCATGAGGTCGCCGACAATTTCCTCTGAAAGACCGTCCGAGTAGACGTCGGCGGTGTCGATCAGGTTGACACCGGCGTCGATGCAGAGATCGACCAGCCGCGCCGCGTCTGCACGGCCGACTGTGCCGACCTTGGCGAAGGCGCCCGTGCCGCCGAAGGTCATGGTGCCCATGGTGAGGCTGGAGACCTTGAGGCCCGATCGTCCAAGCAGACGGTATTCCATTGGCTTTCTCCCTTGGTTGCGAGAGGAGAGTCTATGTCACGGTCGGAGGGCTGTGAAGGCCGCCGTCGTGCGGCGGTTTCGGTAGGGAATCCGCATTTTTCGCTTGGCGCTCCAGCCGGCTGGTGTAAAAGCCGGTTTTGACTGGAGGACATTCCATGCCGCTCAAGAGCATGACAGGATTCGCCCGCCTCGATGGCTCGGCGGCCGGCAACCGCTTCGCCTGGGAGCTGCGCTCGGTCAACGGACGCGGGTTGGATCTCCGGCTGCGCCTGCCGCCCGGCTTCGACGCCGTGGAGGTGGCAACCCGCCGCAAGGCGTCGGACACCCTGTCGCGCGGCAACGTGTCGATCAACCTGACGGTGACGCGCGAGACCTCGTCGCAGACGTTCCGCATCGACGAGAAGCTGCTCGCCGCCCTCATCGACACGGCCCGCCGCTATTCCGGCACGCCGGGCATCCGCGATGCCTCGCTCGACGGCCTTCTTTCCGTTCGAGGCGTCGTGGACGTGGTCGAGGCGGGGCCGGACGAGGAAAGCGCCAAGGCCTTCGAGGCGGAGATCACAGCCGCCTTCGAAAGGGTACTTGCCGATTTCCAGGCCTCACGCGCCTCGGAGGGCATGACGCTTGCTCGCATTCTCGGTGATCAGGTCGATGAGATCGCCCGCCTTGTTGCCGAGGTCGAAGCGCTGCCGGCCCGCACGCCGGAGGCGATCCGGGATCGTCTTGAGGACCAGCTCGCCGTGCTGCTGGCCCGCGAGGACATCGATCCGCAGCGCCTGCACGTCGAAGCGGCGCTGATCGCCACTCGGGCCGACGTGCGCGAGGAGATCGACCGCCTCAAGGCCCATGTCGCGCAAGCGCGCGACCTATTGGCGAGCGAGGCTGCCGTTGGCCGCCGGCTCGACTTCCTGGCACAGGAATTTAACCGGGAGTCGAATACGCTCTGCTCCAAGTCAAATGACACGAGCCTGACGCGGATCGGCCTCGCCCTCAAGGCAGTGGTCGATCAGTTCAAAGAGCAGGTCCAGAACGTCGAGTGAGTCCCATGGTCGCTGCTGATCAAAGGCACATCCGCTTTCCCCGTCGCGGGTTGATGTTTGTCATTTCCTCGCCGTCGGGTGCCGGCAAGGGCACGCTGTCGCGCAACATTCTCGACACCGACCGCGACATGACGCTGTCGATTTCGGTGACGACGCGCGATCGTCGCCCGAGCGAGATCAACGGTGTGCATTACCATTTCATCTCGCAGCAGCGCTTTCTGTCGATGCGCGACGGCGGCGAACTTCTGGAGTGGGCCGAGGTGCACGGCAACTACTACGGCACGCCGAAAGCGCCGGTAGAGGACGCGCTGGCTGCCGGACGCGACGTGCTGTTCGACATCGATTGGCAGGGAGCGGCCCAACTGCGCGACAAGATGCCGGTCGACGTCGTGTCGGTGTTCATTCTGCCGCCGTCGATGGCCGAACTGCGCTCGCGTCTCACCCGCCGGGCCGAGGACGCGCCCGAGGTGATCGAGAAGCGGCTGGTCAACGCTCGCCGCGAGATCGCCGAATGGTGCAATTTTGATTATGTCGTCGTCAATGACGATCTCGACGCCGCCTTTGCCGACCTGATCGCCATCTTGCGCGCCGAGCGAAGCCGGCGACCGCGCGCGGCAGAGGGCATTGAGGGGTTCGTCGGCACGCTTCTGGCCTGAGGGGCCTACCGCATCTCCCGCCAGACGTTTGCCAGATCAACGAAGCCCTTGACCGGGACGGTCTCGGCGCGTGCCGTTGGATCGACACCGGCAGCGGCACAGAGTGCGGCCGGATCGACGCCAAGCGCCTTCAGGCTCTGCCTCAGCATCTTGCGACGCTGGCCGAAGGCGGCAGCGGTGACGGCCTCAAGATCAGTCTGAACGCAGGGCAGGGGCTCGGGCCGCGGCGTGAAATGCACCACCGTCGACGTCACCTTGGGCGGCGGCACGAAGGCCTTGGGCGAAATGTCGAACATTTGCGTCGCATGACTGCGCCAGCCGCACAGCACGCCGAGGCGGCCATAGGCGTCGTCGCCGGCCTGGGCCGTGATGCGGTCGGCCACCTCTTTCTGGAACATCAGCACCATCGCGGTCCAGCGTGGCGGCCAGCTTTCCGGGGAGAGCCAGCCGATGAGCAGCGGGGTTGCGATGTTGTAGGGCAGGTTGGCCATGATCACCGGTGGCTCGTCACCGAGCGCAGCGGTGTCGACGGCGAGCGCATCGCCTTCGGTGACGTGCAGCCGGCCGGGGTAGTAGGCAGCGATCTCCTCGAGCGCGGCGATCGCCCGCCGGTCACGCTCGACCACATGTACCTTGGCCGCACCGGCCGCCAGGATAGCGCGCGTCAGACCACCGGGGCCGGGGCCGATCTCGACCACGGTTCGGCCAGTGAGGCTGCCGGCGGCTCGGGCGATGCGGGCCGTCAGGTTGAGGTCGAGCAGGAAGTTCTGGCCGAGACTTTTCAGCGCCGACAGACCGTGCCGGTCGATTACGTCGCGCAGCGGCGGCAGGTCGTCGATCTGGGTCATGCCCGGGCTCCGGTTGCCGCCATGCGGCCAGCCATGCGGAGGGCGGCAATCAGGCTCGACGGATCGGCGACGCCTCGGAGCGCGATGTCGAGCGCCGTGCCATGATCGGGCGATGTCCGGACGAACGGCAGGCCGAGCGTGACGTTGACCGTCTCATCGAAGGCGATGGTCTTCACCGGAATCAGCGCCTGATCGTGGTACATGGCCAGCACCACGTCATAGGTCTTGCGGGCGGCGGCGTGGAACAGCGTGTCGGACGGCAGCGGTCCGCGGGCATCGATGCCCTCGGCCCTGAGTTGGGCGACGGCCGGCGCAACGATCTCCATATCCTCGCGTCCCATGGCGCCGTCCTCGCCGGCATGCGGGTTGATGCCGGCAACGGCGAGCCGAGGCCGGGCGAGACCGAATTTCGCCTTCATCTCACGATCGACGATGCGGCCGGTTGCTATGATCATCTCGCCGGTGAGCACGTCCGGCACCTTGCGAAGCGCGATGTGCACGGTGACCGGCACCGTTGCCAGCTCCGGACCGGCCAGCATCATCACCGGCTCATGCGGCGCGTCGGGCCAGAGTTGCCGAGCAAGGTCGCCAAGGAACTCGGTATGGCCGGGGAACTTGAACCCGGCGGCGTAAAGGTTCGATTTCTGGATTGGCGCGGTGACGATGCCGCTCGCGCGACCCGCGCGGACGTGTCGAACCGCTGTCTCGATGGCGGAGATGGTGGCTGCCGCCGTCGCGCCGGACAATTCTCCGGGCCGGTCCTCCATCGGGTGGTCGAGGTCGAACACCGGCAGGGCGTCGGCGAAGGCAGCGATCGCCATCTCCGGAGGCACCACCGCTATGGGGGCCTCAAGGCCGAGGCGGGCAAGACGGCTTGCGAGGAAAGTGGCATCAGCCACCACATAGAAAGCCGGCAACGCCTTCTCTCGTCTGAGACGCCATGCCTTGGCGATGATCTCCACGCCAATGCCGGCCGGCTCGCCGACCGACAGAGCAAGAGGACATCCCAACTTGACCGCAGATGTATCTGGCATGATCAGCGGTAAATAATGTTGGCTTTCTGCTTCAGTTCCTGGGTGAGCTTCTTCGAGGCTTCCTCGCCACGCTTGTCGAGCGCCTCGGCGTCGAGGCCGGCCGAGATGGCGGCCTCGCCGGTCACCGCGATCTTGCTGCACACCGCATACATCTCGAAGCCAAGGTCGGAGCGTTGCGGCGACGTCAGGCGGCCTTCGCTCGTCTTTTCGAGCTCTTCCTTCAAGCCGCCCGGCACTTCGTTCGCCAGCTTGCGGCCGACGTTGATGACCGCGACTTCCCGGAGGCCTTTGACGAACGCCAACCCCTCGGTGCAACTGCGGAACTTGCCGCGCAATGCCTCGGCCTCGGCCTTTCGGCGGTTGACGTCGGCCGGCGAGGCGCTCCGCTGCACCGCGAACACCACGCGCTGGAGCATGTAGTCGCTGGCTGTAACGGCGTCGGCGTTCTTTTCGCGATTGCGCATCTGCTGGATGAGATCGGCCGATTCCGTCTTGATATCCTGCTGGATCTTGGCGCGAACAATCCGCCCCCAGACCATCTGGGCGCGGATGCGGTCCTTGAAGGTCTTGACCGTCACGCCACCTTGGCCAAGCGCCCGTTCGAACTGCGGCAGCGTCATCTTGGATCGGGAGGCGATGCTGGTGAGCGCGGCAACCACCGCGTCCTCGCTGACCACGATGCCGCGCCGCGCCCCTTCCTGAAGGCGGAGCTGCTCGTCGATCAGTTCGTCCAGCGCCGCCTTGGCGGATGCACCGGCTGAAAGGTGCATGGCAAGCTGCAGCAGTCGCGCGCGTGACTGGACGTCCATCGTCGTGATGGCCTGGTCGTTGACCACCACCTTGATGGTGCTGGCAGCCTCGGCGGGGACGATGAGGGCGGTACCCGCTGGCGACAGCGAGGTCACCGCGGCAATGGTCGCGGCAAGCAGCGCGCCCCGCATGTTTCTCGCAATCGTCACGATGTGATGCATGTTGACCGTCTCCGCCCGCTGCTGTCCGAACCGTGGGAGCATCTACGGGTAAAATTTGTCAAGTCGATGGTTCGCGAAACAAGGCGCCACACGATAAACGGAACCGCTACTCGTCGACGCCGAACGATGTGTCGACCTCGCCGAGCGTCCGGAATCCCGCCCGGAGATAGAAGGTCTGATCGCTGGGGGTGGTCGTCAGGTCGTTCGAATAGGAGAAGGACACCGAGAACTCTTCCGCATCAAAGGCAACGCCGAGCGCGTGCCTGACGAACTCGTCGTTGATGAGATCGTAGCGACTCGAGCCGAAGAGCCGCCAATTCTCACTGAGTCTGAGGCTGGCGGCCGCCTGCAACTCGGAGCGATCCTCGTCGATGCCAAGGTCGGGCTGCGAGCGGATATAGGCATAGGTCAGCGCCGCCGTCAGCGGTCCGCTGATGCCGAGAATCTGGCTGTCAAAGCGGTTGACCTCGAAATTCTCATTGTCGAAGCGCACACCACTGCTGGCGAGCAGGCCTGTCTTCGTGCTGAGACTGAGGCCAGCCACGTAGTCCGAAACGTCGGATTCGAGGCCGGAGTAGGCACCCGTGTCGTATTGTGTCGCCTCGGCGAATGAATTGACGCCGGCCAGCTGGAACGATTGGCCAAAGGTGCCGCTGACGCCAAAGCCGTGGCTGAAGGACCCGGAATAACGGATACCGACGTTGGCGCGGGTTCCACCCTCGACACGGTCGTAGCCGGAGAACTTGTCGTAGTCGAACAGGCTGTTGGCGTCGAAGACGAGGCTCTGCGCGTCTTCATTGGGAATGTAGGTGGCTTCCGTCTCATTCGGGCGGACGATCAATTGGGCGATCGGCTCGATGATCTGGTTGCCGACCGGCGCGGTGATGGCCACCGGATAGCTGTATTCGAGGCCGGCCGCTGGCATTGCCCGCACGAGGAGGCCGCTGGACGTCCCCGGCAGAACGGCACTGTTGCTCGGATCGGAATAAATGGCGTCGCCACGGAAGTAGAGGAAGGGCGTCATCACGCCCCCCGTCTGGTCGACCATCCGCCGCCGCCACATGGCATCGATACTGAGGCGATCGAAGGTGCCGGCAGCGGCCCTCACGCGGGTTTTTTCACCGGGATCGAAGGCTTTGTTACCGTTGCTGTCGATCTGGTAGATGTCGTCATGGTTGCGGGTGAGATTGGTCAGGTTGGTCGTCAGCGACGCTTCGCCGCCCCACACCGGGTCCTTGGCATAGACCTTGTGGTCGATCACCGGATAGACGAAGGGCTGCTTTTCTTGCAGATCCTGGTCCTGCGCCAACGTCGACGTCTTTGAATCGTCCTGCTGCACGAACAGGCCGTAGGCCGTCATGTCGAAACGGTTCCGGTCGCGGACACCCGTCAGAAAGACCTTGTTGACCGCGACGTCCGTGTTGCCGGACTCGAGATCGTAGTCATCCATGAAGGTGGTATCGCTTGCCACCGCCAGGTCCCAACCCCACGACCAGTTCTGGTTGATCGTAAAGTTGCCCTTCGATTCCACCGCGCCGCGCCACAGTTCATCGCCAGACGTCCCGGAGAAAGCCTCCTGTGCGTTCTGGTGAATGCCTGACAGCGTGATCGAGTACTGCCCTGTTTCGAGACGTTGCCGCCACTTGCCCGAGAACAGCAGGCCTTGGCGGGAATAGACTGTCGGCGTCAGCGTCAGGCTGTAGCTTGGGTCAAGCGCCACATAATAGGGCACCTTCACCGAATAACCGAGTGTCTCGCTGCGCTTGGCGCTTGGCATCAGGAAGCCCGTCTTCTGCTTCACTGATGGGTCGGGCATCGACAGCACCGGCACCCAGGCGAGCGGCACGCCCAGGAACTCGAAGGTCGCATTCTCGAAGACGATCGTCTGATCCTTCTGCTTGTGCAGGATCCGATTCGCCTTGATCTGCCAGATCGGCTTCTTGCCCTTCACGCCATTGCAGTCGACGCAGGGAAGATAGGCACCTTGGTTGAATTCCGTGAGGTCGCCGCCGGTGCGTTTAGCGTCGCGCGCCGTGAAGGCGATCCGCTCGGAGGTGACGAGCTCGAGGCCCTCGAAAACACCGTTGGCGAGTTCGTTGTCGAGATCGATTCGATTGCTGCGGGCGACGTTGCCCTGAGGATCGGTGATCTCGACGTTTCCAACCGCCGTGACGCGCTTGGTCTTGCGGTTGACGATGATCTCGTCGGCCACCACCACGTGGTCGAGATAGTAGATGACGACGCGCCCGCTTGCGGTCACCGAATCGGCGTCCATGTCGTAGGCGACCGTGTCCGCCTCGATCATCATCTTGGCATCATCGCTCGGCTGCTTAGCCGAGCTGATCATGCCGGTCAGCGAGGTATCCTTGATGAACTGGGCAAGGGCGCCGGCGGGCAGGAAGACGAGAATCGTCACTGCCACGCCGCACAGAAGGCGGGTAGCGGTTCTCGGCTCCGATGCCTGCGATACGACAGATCTACGCACGCTCACCCATCCTCGCGGAACAACAAAACCGTGGAACCCAGCAAGATCGCCACAACAGAGGGCGCCCACGCTGCAAGGACCGGTGACACCAGTCCTTCGCTGCCCAGCGAACGGGCAACCTCGATGACGACATAAAGCACGAAGCCCGCGACGACGCCACCGAGAATCATCTTCTCGCCACCGCCATATCGTGCAAATCCCAGCGACACTGTTGCGGCAATGAGCACCATCGACGCCAGGAGCAGCGGTCGAGCCAGGAGCGATTGAAACTGAAGGCTGAATCTGTTTGCCGGCAGCGACGAGGCCCGCGCCTGAGCGATCGCGCTTGGCAACTGCCAGAAGGAGATGCTGTCGGGCGAACCGAGGCCGCCGGCGACCTGCTCGGCGGTCAGGGCCGTCGCCAGAAAGTAACTGTCGTGACGCTTGGGAGTGCCGCTGCTTTCGATCACCAATGCGTCGGAAAGATGCCACTGCCCCGGCTCGAGCCGGCCAACCTTGGCCTCGATGCGCTCGGCGAGCATGCCGTCGGCGCCGAACACCCAGAACACCGGCTTCAGGATGGTATTCCCGCCATCAGACACGCCTTCGGTGTGCAGCACGGCATTGCCGTCGCCGGTCCGTTGCCGTGTCCAGCTCGGTGTGGCCGATCCCGACAAGAGCGCCGTCATCACACTTGCGCGGGCCCCGACCAGGATGGTGCTCGACAGGTTGCGGGCCGACGTCACCAGTGGATTGTAAATCGTCGACGCGACGATTCCGAGGGCGAGAGCGAAGGCAAGGGCGGGCAACGTGAACTGCCAGACGGAAAGTCCCGCCGCCCGCACGATCATCAGTTCCGAGCCGCGCGACAGCGT
Source organism: Pseudomonadota bacterium (assembly GCA_018262575.1). Taxonomy (GTDB): domain Bacteria; phylum Pseudomonadota; class Alphaproteobacteria; order Rhizobiales; family Pleomorphomonadaceae; genus Pleomorphomonas. The sequence goes on from JAGSYU010000017.1 coordinate 27,166, forward strand.
CATGAAGGCAGCGATCGAGCCGAGCAGTACGGCGAAGGGCAACACTTGTTCCATCAGCGCCGGTACGCGCAGGGCCGACGCGGCAATGACGAGGGCCACCGAGATGTCGTCCCTCCCGCCGGTCGACCGCAGCAGCTCGATCGCATCAATCAGGAACACCAGCAGGAAAATGCCGACAAACATGCCGAGAATCCAACTGGCAAAACGCAGCGTGAAATAGGTAGCGAGCGAGCGACCGATCATCGGGCGGCCTCCTGGCCGCTAGACATCGCTCGCCGTAGACGGGCGATCAACTTGTCGGCGAAGCTGGTGGAGACAACCGGATGAGCGCCAACGGCGATCATGGCCGCGAAGGCGGCGACGAGCAGGGTCGGTGCGGCGACGGCGACGAAGGCAATCTCCGGCGTTCCCTTGGAGATACCCATGACGGCGAAGCCGAGCACGCGCACGAGCGAGCCGACGATAATCGCCATCGTCACCGGCAATGTCTGGCCGCGGCGATTGCTGGTGGGAAAGCCGAGAAACAGGAAGACGGCGAGCGCCTGGGCGATCGGATAGATCGGCTCGGCAAGGCGATTCATGATCTCGGGAGCGATCTCCGGATCGTCGCCGGCTTTGCGGAGGTCGAGGAGTTCGCCCAACGTCCGCTCTGACAGCCCGTAGTTGACGCTGCCCGTCTTCGAGGTGAGCTGGCTGAGATCGAAGGCATAGGAGCCGAAGGTAACGAAGGTGTTGGCGCCGCTGACCTTGGCCTTTCGCTCGACGGTCCCCTGTTCCATGACGATCATCGAACGGCCCATCACCTCGGCGAGGCGGCCACGCTTGGCGGAATAGGTAAAGGAGAATTCCGAGCTGCGATCGTCCACGATGAACAGGTCGAGCAGCGATCCGTCGCCGTCGCGGTTGCGAATGTGAAAGGTCAGGCCGGCATCGACCTGGGTGAACCGGCCCGGCTGAATGACGTTGGCGACGATGTCTGCCCGCACCGTCTGCATCATGTCGTAGGCCGAACGCGAGGCGCCCGGGTTGAGCCAGAAGGCCAGCGCGCCAACGAAGACCGACACGGTCAGCGCGGCGGCGACGAATGGCAAGGCGAGGCGCCGCTGCGACACGCCGGCCGCTGTGATCGCCACGATGCCGCTGTCCGACTGCAGGCGCTGCAGGACGATGACCAGAGCGACCACCAGCGCGAAGGGCGCCACCACGCCAAGGACGCGCGGCATCGATAGCATGGTCAGACCAAGATAAACGGCGATCGCCTGCCCCTTGGCCGTGACGAGGTCGAAGCGGCGGAGCGCCTGCGTCACCCATGCGATGCCGGCGAGCGTCATCATCACGCTGAAGAAGGCGAGGAGCGTTCGCGAAAAGAGATAGGTGCCGAAACGCCGCATCGTGAAACCTTGTCGAACCTCCGACAGCAGGGAAATTGAGGCTAGCAGGCCTATAGTGAATCCTTCCTTCCCGAAAAGGATAAATTTTCGGCTCCCGTGGACGGCGGCCCGACTCCCGCCAGCGGTAACCGCGTCGGAATGCAACTCCCGTCTTGCTCTCTCCCTCGTCACGCGCCACATTCGGCCGGCAAGTTCGGGTCGCACTCGCTGAGGGGTGCCCGGCAATCAGGATGAAATCATGGCGGCTGCTCCCACTCTTTCCTTTTCCAAGACGCTCGAGGCCGATGCCCCGGTGCTGGTCGTTCTCGTCGATCCGGATAACAAGGCCGGGTCCATGGGGAGTGCCGTGCTCGACCAGCTGACCGGCGGCCTCGGCCGGGCCGTCGCTGCGACCGGCTTCTCGGGCAAGGCCGGCTCGTTCCTGGATATCCTCGCACCGGCCGGCCTGTCCGTCGGGCGGCTCGTTCTGGCCGGCGTCGGTCCGGCTGCCGAATTTGACGACAAGGCTGCGCTGAAGCTGGGTGGGCAGGTTTATGGCAAGCTGAAGGAGCTCAAGGCCAAGGCGGCGACGGTTGTCCTCGAGGGGACGGGCGGGTCGCTTGCCCTCGAACTCGGTGCCGAATTCCTGCTGGGGCTTCGCCTGCGTGCCTATGAGTTCGACAAGTACAAGACCAAGAAGAAGGACGACGCGACCGATCCCGTTGCGGTCACCGTCGTCGCCGAACATGTCGGCAAGCTGAAGAAGGCCTGGGCCGAGGTCGAACCGGTGGCCGAGGGCGTCGTGATCGCCCGTGACCTCGTTCACGAAGCGCCCAATGCGCTCGGTCCGCTGGAATTCGCCGCCGAGGCCGAAAAGCTGAAGAAGCTCGGTGTCGACGTGGAGGTGCTGGGCGAGAAGGAAATCAGGAAGATCGGCATGGGCGCGCTGCTCGCCGTGGCCCAGGGGTCCGTTCGGCCGCCGCGCGTCGTCGTCATGAAGTGGAACGGCGGCAAGGATGGCGATCGCCCGGCCGTGTTCATCGGCAAGGGCCTTGTCTTCGATTCGGGCGGTATCTCCATCAAGCCGGCCGGCGGCATGGAGGACATGAAGGCCGACATGGGCGGTGCGGCTGCCGTCACCGGCCTGTTCCGGGCGCTGGCCGGCCGCAAGGCGAAGGTCAATGCCATCGGCCTCCTCGGTATCGTCGAGAACATGCCCGACGGCGGGTCCTACCGCCCCGGCGACATTCTGACCTCGCTGTCGGGCCAGACCATTGAGGTGGTCAACACCGATGCCGAGGGCCGTCTCGTTCTCGCCGACGTGCTGACCTACGCGGCCGATCGCTTCAAGCCGGCCTTCATGATCAATCTCGCCACGCTGACCGGTGCCATCGTGGTGGCGCTCGGTGCCCAGATCGCCGGATTGTTCTCAAATGACGACCAGCTTGCCGGCGACCTCGTCAAGGCCGGCGAGGACACCGGCGAGCGTCTGTGGCGCATGCCGATGGGGCCGGACTACGACAAGCTGATCGATAGCCGCTTCGCCGACATGAAGAATTCCGGCGGCCGCAATGCCGGCTCGATCACCGCGGCGCAGTTCCTGAAGCGATTCGTCGGCGAGACGCCGTGGGCGCACCTCGACATCGCCGGCACCGCCATGTCGAGCCCCGAGACCGACATCAACCGCGCCTGGGCGTCGGGCTTCGGCGTGCGCCTGCTCGATCGTCTGGTGCGAAACCGCTTCGAGAGCTGACAGAGGGCGTCCTTCTTGGCCGAGATGGTCTGTCTGCGCAGACCGTGACGACGAAATATTCAACTCGTCATCCTCCGCCAAGGCGGAGGACCTCGCGCCGGAAGGGACGACGCGGCTATAGGCCTCATTGCGAACCCGGAGATTTCGGGTTTGCGGTGCAATGGACGAGCGATCGATGACCGAGGCCCTGTTTTACCACCTCGACGGCCAGCCGCTCGAACGGATTCTGCCGGTGCTCCTGCAGAAGTCGGTCGAGCGTGGCTGGCACGTCGTGGTGGAAGCGGGGACGCCGGAGCGACTCGCCGCCCTCGACAGTCATCTCTGGACCTTCGATGACGCCGCCTTCCTGCCGCATGGTACCGCCGCCGACGGGCACACCGCGTTGCAGCCGGTCTATCTCGCCGTCGGTCCCGAAACGCCCAATGGCGCCACCGTCCGCTTTCTCGTCGACCGGGCGCCGCTTCCGGAAGACGCCGATCGCTACGAGCGTCTCGTGCTGATCTTCGACGGCACCGATGAGGGGGCGCTGGCCGAAGCCCGAGCCGCCTGGAAGGCGTTGAAGACGCGTGGCCTTGACGTTACCTACTGGCAACAGGACGGGGAGGGACGGTGGGTGCGCAAGGCGTAAGGCGGGACCGGATCGCACCGTCCATATGTTCGTCTCCTGAAAAGACCTCTGACATTTGAGCTGGTCTCGGCTAGAACCACGATCATGAACACTGTCGTCCGCTTCGCTCCGTCCCCTACCGGCAACATTCACATCGGCAACGCCCGTCCGGCCTTGTTCAACTGGCTGTTCGCGCTGAAGACCGGTGGGCGGTTCATCCTGCGCTTCGACGATACCGACCGCGCCCGCTCGACCGAGGAATACGCGGCCAATATCGTCGCCGATCTCGCCTGGCTTGGCATCCGGCCGCACACATCCTTCCGCCAGGCGGACCGGATCGACCGCTATGCGGCTGCCAAGGTCGACCTCGTCGCCAAGGGACTGCTCTATCCCTGCTACGAGACGGCGGAAGAGTTGGAGTATGCCCGCAAGCGCCGACTGGCTCGGCATCTGCCGCCGATCTACGATCGGGCCGCGCTGAAGCTGACCGATGCCGACCGTGCCCGCCTTGAGGCAGAGGGACGGCAGCCGCATTGGCGCTTCCTGCTGCCCAATTTCGACAGCGATCCGCTCTCGCCGAGTCGCCACCTCGTTCACTGGCAGGATCTCTGCCGGGGCGAGGAGACCGTCGATCTCGCCTCATTGTCGGACCCCGTGTTGATCCGGGCCGATGGCACCTACCTCTACACGCTGACCTCGGTGGTCGATGACATCGACACGTCGGTCACCCACATCATTCGAGGCGGTGACCACATCACCAACACCGGCGTCCAGATCGCCTTGTTCGAGGCGCTGGGGGGCACCGTTCCAATCTTCGCCCACCATAACCTGTTGACCGACGCCACCGGCGAGGGCTTCTCCAAGCGGACGGGATCTCTGTCGCTGCGCAGCTTGCGCGCCGAGGGGTATGAGCCCGAGGCCGTGGCCTCGCTTGCCGTCAATGTCGGCACGTCGCACGCTGTTGAGAAGGTCGGGTCGCTCGCCGACCTCGCTGCCGACTTCGACCTCGCCGCCGTCTCCCGTTCGTCCGCCAAGTTCGATCCGAGCGAACTCAAGACGCTGAACGCCCGCATTGTCCACGGCTTCGATTATACATCCGTCCAGAAGCGGTTGACCGATCTCGGCATTCCTGCCCATCCGGCCTTCTGGCAGGCGGTGAAGGGCAACTGCACGCGCCTTTCCGACGCCGCCGAGTGGTGGAAGCTGATCACCGGTCCGGTGACGCCGCAGGTCGAGGAGGCCGATCGCGACTTCCTGGAAGCCGCGCGCGAGGTCCTGCCGCCCGAGCCCTGGACCGACGATAGCTTCAGGGAATGGACGTCGGCGTTGAAAGCGAAGACCGGCCGCAAGGGGCGTGATCTGTTCTTGCCGCTGCGAAAGGCCCTGACCGGTCTCGATCATGGGCCGGAACTTGCGCCGCTGCTGCCGCTGATCGGCGCCGAGGCGGTGCGGGAACGCCTTTCCGCCGCGGTCGGACAATGAGCGCCGCGTGATCCGGACTCCACAACAGGAGAGGGCGATGCGACGGTCGTACGGTTTTCCGCTGCTTCTCGGCCTTCTCGCCGGCTTGCTGGCCCTCCCCGAAGCCCGGGCGGAGGAGCCCGCCTGTGATCCGGTTGCCATCGATCTCACGCTGATGCCGCAGCGCACGCTGATCTATCCGAGCCTCAAGGAGACGCTGCGGGTGCAGGCGGCGCGTCCCGAACGGGCCGATGTCGTGTTGATCGGCGACTCGCTGTTTGCCGGCTGGCGCACCGATCTGCCGACCACCTTTCCATCGACTGCGATCTACGATTTTGCGGTCGGCGGCGACCGGGTTCCGAACGTGCTCTGGCGGCTTGAAAACACCGATTTGTCGCATCTCCGGCCCGCGGCGATCGCACTTCTGATCGGCACCAACGATCTTGCCGCCGGCACGCCAGCCTGCGCCGTGGCGATCGGCATCGAGACGATCGTCGAAAGGCTGCGTCGCCTATGGCCGGAGACGCCGGTACTCGTGCTGACCATCCCGCCGCGCGGCGCCGATTTCCGTGCTCTCGACGGCCAGCGGCTCGAGGTGAACCGCGCTATCGGGGTGCTCGGCGGCCGTTTCGACAAGGTTCACCCCGTGGCGATCGACGACGGTGTCTTCACCTGCGGCGGATATGGCAAGCCGCCGCTGACCGGGGGTGTCGCGGCCGAGCGCTATTCCTGCGACAACTACGCCGATGACAATCTCCATTTCTCGACCAAGGGATACGTCGAGCTTGGCCGCCTGCTCGCGCGTGCCACGGCCGGCATGCGTCGTGAAAGCATCTTCCGCTGACAGCGGGGTCTTGGCCGCTCTCGACGGACGCTTATATGTCCGGCAGGGTGACCGGGATCTGTCCGGTCCGTTGAAGCCGGGATGCCTCTGAAATGCGGAATGTAGCCAAGTCGCTCGTGGGCCTTCTGGGCCTGGGTCTCGCCGTCTTCGGCCCCTCGCTTGCGTCGGCGTCCGACGACCCAGAACTCATCTTCAAACGGTCGACGGTCTGGCATTTCCTGACGCCGGACCATAAGCTTGCCGTCTATGCCATCGACGATCCCGTGGTGGAGGGCGTCGCCTGCCACTTCACGCTGCCCGAGAAGGGCGGCGTCAAGGGCATGCTCGGCCTTGCCGAGGAGACGTCCGATATTTCGCTCGCCTGCCGGCAGGTCGGTCCGATCAGCTTCAAGGAGAAGTTCGAGCAAGGGTCCGATATGTATAGTCAGAGCCGCTCGCTGTTCTTCAAGAAGATGCAGATCGTTCGAGGCTGCGATGCCAAGCGCAATGTCCTCGTCTACCTCGTCTATTCGGACAAGCTGATCGAGGGCAGCCCGAAGAACTCGACGTCCAGTGTTCCCATCATGCCTTGGGGCGATACGCCGGCGGTGAAGTGCTCCGATTGGCTTGAGTGAAGTCCGGCGCAAATCTCGACTCTGCGTACCGCCGTCCGCATGTTGCGGGCGGCGTTTTTTTGCCGCTTCCCTTGACGGCGAACTGCGTTTGACGGCATATCGGCGACCATGTTCCGGGACGCGCGCATCACCATTACTGCCAGCATTATTTGTGGCTGAGCTTTACGCCGGCCGCGGACGTGTCCCCGTAACGATCTTCCCGAAGACCAGAACGGATGATGAGTTCCCCCGGCCGGCCCGGCAGAGGCGTGGTTACACGTTCCATGGCGAAGGGGAGACGGGCTTTTGGCACTCAGGCTCTACAACACGCTGACGCGTGGCAAGGACGATTTCGTTCCGATCGACACCGACAACGTCCGCATGTACGTCTGCGGTCCCACCGTCTATGACTTCGCCCATATCGGCAACGCCCGGCCGGTGATCGTCTTCGACGTGCTCTACCGCCTGCTCCGCCACCTCTATGGCGAGACGCACGTCACCTACGTGCGCAACATCACCGACGTTGATGACAAGATCAATGCCCGCGCCGCCCGCGACTATCCCGGCGTGCCACCGGTCGAGGCGATCCGCGACCTCACGGAGAAGACCTACGCCCAGTTCGAGCAGGACGTGACCGAGCTCGGCTGCCTCAAGCCGACGGTGACGCCACGCGCCACCGAGCATGTCGCCGAGATGATCGCCATCATCGAGCGGCTGATCGCCGGTGGCTTCGCCTATGTCGCCGACGGGCACGCGCTGTTCCACGTTCCGGCCATGCCCGACTACGGCACGCTCGCCCGTCGGTCGCTCGACGACATGATGGCCGGCGCCCGCGTCGAGGTGGCGCCCTACAAGCGCGATCCGATGGATTTCGTTCTCTGGAAGCCGTCCTCGAACGACGAGCCCGGCTGGGAAAGTCCGTGGGGCAGGGGGCGTCCTGGCTGGCACATCGAATGCTCGGCCATGAGCTGGAAGCACCTCGGCGAGACCTTCGACATCCATGGCGGCGGCATCGACTTGGTTTTCCCGCACCACGAGAACGAGGTCGCTCAGTCGCGCTGCGCCTTCCACAAGGATGTGATGGCCAACGTCTTCATGCACAACGGCTTCCTGCAGGTCGAAGGCGAGAAGATGTCCAAGTCGCTCGGCAACTTCTTCACCATTCGCGAGTTGCTGAACGACTGGCCGGGCGAGGTCCTGCGCTTCAACATGTTGAAGACGCATTACCGCCAGCCGATCGACTTCACCGTCAAGGGGCTCGAGGAAGGATGGAAGACCCTCGACGAGTGGTATGCGATCGCCGCCGATGTGGCTGCGGGCCGTCCGTCCGATGGACTGATCGACGCGCTGTCCGACGATCTCAACACGCCGAAGGCGATTGCCGAACTGCATGCCGTCAAGGGCGATGCGGCGACGCTGTCGGCGTCGTTGCGTCTCCTCGGCTTCTTTGGCGATAGCGCCGTCACCTGGGCGGCGCGGCGTCCGGCCGCCGACATCGACGAGGTCAAGGTAAAGGCGCTGATCGCCGCCCGCATCGAAGCGCGCAAGGCGAAGAACTTCGCCGAAAGCGACCGCATCCGTGACGAGCTCGTCGCCATGGGCGTGGTGCTAATGGACGCCAAGAACAAGGACACTGGCGAGATCGAGACTGCCTGGGACGTGAAGAGGTAAGGCCAGGGCATCGGGAGACACCAGCATGACCATTCTGACCGGCGGCTGCCAGTGTGGCGCCATTCGCTTTTCCTGTGACGGTGGCAGGGTCTCTTCCGTATCGATCTGCCATTGCCGCATGTGCCAGAAGGCTGTCGGCAACTACTTCGCGCCGTTCGTCGCCTTCGAGGCGGGCGGCGTCAGCTGGACACGCGGCAGCCGCAAGCTCTTTCGCTCGTCCGGCCACGTCTCGCGCGCCTTCTGCGCCGACTGCGGCACGCCGCTCACCTACGAGGCCGACGGCTACGAGCC
>JAGSYU010000242.1 GCA_018262575.1 Pseudomonadota bacterium
GAGGGTGCTGCTGACCACTTGCTTCGACCTTGAGAGAATCGGGTTACGTTTTTATCCTACTAAACAACAACACCAGAGATTTCAAGCATGCGCTTCGCATATGACGCGAATAGCTCACGGTCGTTCAAGTCTTTTTGAAAGTTTCCGTAAACCACGACAGCAATGAAAATTGTTTCCTGGACGCTGCCCTAATTACATTTACATACTGGAATGTATCTGGATGATCTTACGCGGTAAATAAGATTTGATCGCCTCTAGTCTCGACAAATTAAAAAGTACCGCGAAACGGCCCTAAAAGCGGGTGGTTGACCGCACAAACGTTATATCATAACAGTTCACCCTGTCTCAACAGCGTTGCCGAACCAGGGGCCGCCATGCCGCACAACCCGCCTCGCCCCCTGCCTTCCGCCCTCGCCGACGCCAGCCGGCCGGCCTTCGTCGTCATCCGGCCATCGGTCCTGCGCTTCGGTCTCGGCCTCCGCCTCATTGGCGCGGCCTGCCTTGTCGGCGCCATCTGGATACTGATCGGTTGGGTGCTGTGGTGATGGACTTCAAGACCAATGCCCAGCCAACCGGCGGCGCGGCGCTCGCTTTCCTGAACGCCACCATAGGCTATGATCGCCATCCGGCGTTGCATCATGTTTCGGCAAGTTTTCCAGCCGGCAGCATGACGGCCGTCGTCGGTCCCAATGGCGCCGGCAAATCCACTCTCCTGAAGGCGGCCATCGGTCATATCCGGCCGATCGAGGGCAGCGTCCAAGTCAGCGGTTGCCGACGGACCGAGATCGCCTATCTGCCGCAGCTTGCCGAAATCGACCGCAACTTTCCGCTGCCGGTGTTCGACTTCGTGGCCATGGGCCTGTGGCACCGGCGCGGCGCCTTTGGCGGCTTCCGTCGCGACGACGACGAAGATGTGGCGCGGGCGTTGGCCGGCGTCGGCCTGATCGGCTTCGAACAGCGACCGCTCGACACCTTGTCCGGCGGCCAGCTGCAGCGGGTGCTGTTCGCCCGCCTTGCTCTCCAGGACGCGCCGCTGATCCTGCTGGACGAACCGTTCACCGCCATCGACGACCGCACCGTCGGCGAGCTGATGGACATCGTGACCGGCTGGAACGCCGAAGGGCGCACGGTGGTCGCCGTGCTGCACGATCTCGACCAGGTACGCCGCAACTTTCCGCGAACGCTGTTGCTTGCCCGCCAGCGGGTCGCCGAGGGCGACACCGACGCCGTGCTGACACCGGAGCACCTCGGCGCCGCCCGCCACTACATCGAAGCCTGGGACGAAGCCGCCCCCTATTGCAAGGTCGAGCCCGCCCGATGACATTTGCCGATCTGCTGTCCGTCTTCTCGGACTTTGCCTTCATGCGCCGGGCGCTCGCCGGCTGCCTGGTGCTGTCGGTGGCCGCCGCGCCCATTGGCGTGTTCCTGATGCTGCGTCGCCTGTCGCTGACCGGCGATGCCATGGCGCACGCCATTCTGCCAGGGGTCGCCGCCGGCTATCTGCTCGCCGGGCTCAATCTCTGGGCCATGACGGCGGGCGGCCTTGTCGCCGGTCTTGCCATCGCGTTGCTGGCCAGCGCCGTCACCCGCCTGACGCCGCTCAGGGAAGACGCTTCGCTCGCCACGCTCTACCTCGTGTCGCTGGCGCTCGGCGTCATCCTGATCTCGGCGCGCGGATCGGCGGTCGACGTCATGCACCTCTTGTTCGGCTCGGTGCTGGCCATCGACGACACCGCCTTGGTGTTCATCGGCATCGTCGCCTCGATCACCGTCGTCGCCTTCGCCATCCTGTGGCGGCCGCTGGTCATGGAGTGCGTCGACCCCGGCTTCCTCAAGGCGGTCGGCGGCCGCGGCGCCATCATCCACGTCGCGTTCATGCTGGTGATGGTGCTGAACCTGATCGCCGGCTTCCAGGCGCTCGGCACGCTGCTGTCGGTCGGCCTGATGATGCTGCCGGCGGCCAGCGCCCGCTTCTGGACGCGGCGGCTCGGCACCATGACGGCGCTGGCCATGCTCTTGGCCGTCATAGCCTCGGTGATCGGCCTCACCGCCTCGTTTGCCGCCAACCTGCCATCGGGGCCGGCGATCATCGTCGCCGCCGGCGGCCTCTATGCCCTCTCCGTGACATTCGGACCGATGGGGGGCCTGATCGCGCGTTTCAGGCCGGCGCGGCACCGCACCGGGTAAAGCGGCTCAGCTCACCCCGGTTGGATGTTCAGGGCAAAGACTACGGAACGCTCTCTCAGGAAGAGCCGGATTTTGGGGCGTCGCCCGACGGCTCGGTTCCCTTGGCAAGCGCCGATTCGATGCGCTGGCGGGCAACCGCGTTACGGGCGCGCAACAGCTTCAGTCGGTGGGCGAGATCGTCGATCCGGGCGTCTTCATCGAGATCGACACTCTTGGCGGCCAGCTTATCCGCTTGCCGTTCGGCCTTCGCGCCGAAATCCACATGGATGACCGGCGCCATCGGAGGGGCGAGCGCCGACGAGGCCATGCCCGGCGGATGCACCAGCGGTAGCGTATGGGTCAGATCTGCGATGGTCTCCGACAAGACGGCGATGCGCGCCTCGGCCTCGACCAGCGCCATCTTCATGTCGGCGGCCAGCGATTCCGCCTCGTCGCGGCTTTCCTCGGCCTCCATCGACCGGATGCTGATCTGGCGCTGGAGATTGCGACGCTCGGCGTCGACGCGCGCCACCGCCTCATGGGCATAACGGGCGATCGAACGGGCTTCATCGAGGCGCTTTTCATAATCGGCGATCGTCGCTTCGAAGCCCGCCTTCTCCGCTTCGATCGCCTGGGCCGTCTGACGATCCCTGAAGCTTCGGAGTTCGGCGGCCGCCACCGCCTGCCGTGCCGTGTCGAGTTCGATCTCGACGCGAGCCATGCGGGCCGCCATTTCCGCCCGGATGGCGTCCTTGGCCGCCGCCATCTCGGCAACCGAGCGTGGCAGTTGCTGGTCCAGCCGGCGTCGGTAGAGACGCACAGCGCGCGAATTGATCGCCGGCATCAACAGCAAAGCAAGAAGCCCCGCCGCCAGCACGCCCGCCAGAAAGATCAGCACCGTCTCGATCACGTCATGCCATCCCGTGGCAGATCCATCCACCAGCTGTCATTTGTCGCGCATTGGGAAGGAAACGGTCAAGGGCGGACAGGCGTTCCCGTCCGCAGGATGACGAAAAAACTAGCAAGAATGGGCTCGCCAGCCGACGGAAACGTCAGAATGGGTTCCAGGTGGCCTGCGGCGTGAACTTCAGATAACCGACATTGACACCAAGACGGGCGCCGACGCCGGTGCGCACCGGCACCAAGGTGATGTCGCCCTGACGCAGCGCGGTAATGCCGAAGCCACCCACCAGATAGGCCGACCCGTTGACGCCGCCGAAGCGCTGGTAGATCGACTGCATCGAGGGCAGGTTGTAGACGAGGATCATGGTGCGGGCGCCGTCACCGCCGACATCAAGGCCGAAGGTCGGTCCCTGCCAATAGACCCGCGCCGTGCCGGCATTGCGCGTATAGAGCGTACCCTCGCCGTAGCGCAGGCCACCCAGAAACGCGCCCGAACCTTCCTGACCAAGGATATAGCCGTTGGGCTGGCCGTAATTCGCCGCCGCCCGCTCGATCGCCGCGGCCAGGCCGCCCGACATTTCACCAAAGAACTTGTGACCGGTATCCACCAGTTCCGACGAGGAATAGGTCTGCTGCCCCTGGGCGGCGGCGACGGGCGCCGCGGCCAGGAGGGCCAGCAGGAGGAAGGGCAGCGCTTTCAGCACCGACAGACGCAACATCGGCAATCCTCCACATCCCAGGCACCGTCCGTCGAGACGGCAAGGTGCGAGACCATCAGAACATTAACCTCGCCGACACCCCATCCAGGCAAGATGAACAGGAGGATCGGCCGGTGACATCATGATCATACAGACGAATCAGACATCACGACGGCAAGATTGGGTGAGTTTTATCGCCCGCGCCATTGTCTTGTCGCTGTTTTTC
>JAGSYU010000243.1 GCA_018262575.1 Pseudomonadota bacterium
TAGTTGGGCAGAACCTTCTTCATCTCCTCGATCCAGATGTTCTGGTTGGTCGCCGTCGAGGCGGCCGAGAGGATGGCGACGTCGCCCTTTTCCGAGCCGAGCCCGTCGGACGCCAGCTTCACGCACATGTTGCCGATCAGCGGGTTGGACGACGGGTTGAGGTGCATCAGCCGGCCTTCCGGCGCCACGCCGGAGTCCCAGGAGATGACGGTGATGCCGCGCTGCATGGCCTTCTTCAGGGCCGGCACCAGGGCGTCCTTGTCATTGGCGGAGATGGCGATGGCGTCCACCTTCTGGGCGATCAGTGAGTTGACGACGTCGATCTGCGCCTCGGCCGTCGAGGTGGTCGGGCCGGTGTAGATGATCTCGACGTCACCGAGCTCCTTGGCCGCTTCCTGGGCGCCCTTGTGGGCGGCGTCGAAGAAGCCGTTGCCGAGCGTCTTGACCACGAGGGCAATCTTGATGGTCTCGGCGCTGGCCGAGCCGGCCATCAGAGCGATGGTGGCCGCCGTGGTAACAATCAGTTTCTTGAACAGGGTCATTTGGGGTCTCCTCCCGTTTCGACCTTCCGTCGACCGTCGCCTCACTCCTCTGTCAGGCGACGGTCGGGGATTGCTGGATGTCCTCTTGTCGGTCCGTGGACGCGACGATCAGCTCGATGCCGGCGGTTTCCACCATCCGCCGGTCGCGCTCGTCGATGCCGTCGTCCGTGATGATCGTGCTCACCCGTTCAAGCGGGCAGAGGATCAGGCTGGACCGGGTCTTGAACTTTGAACTGTCGACCAGGACGACGAGTTCGTCGGCCTGGCGCATCAGCCGTTGCTCGGATTGGATGATCAGCGAGTCCGATTCCATGACGCCGAGCGGCGACACGCCGCGGGCGCCCATGAAGAAGCGGCGGGCGTAAAAGTGCCCGGTGCCATCGCTGTCGAAGGGCGACAGGATGATGTTCTGCTCGCGATAGACGGCGCCGGCCGGCAGCATCACCGTGCATTTCGAGTGCTTGATCAGATGCTCGGCGATCGGGAATGAGTTGGTCATCACCTGCAGCCGCCGCTGCGCCAGAAAGTGCACCATCGGAAAGGTGGTGGTGCCGCCGTTGATGGCGATGGCTTCCCCATCGTGGCAGAGCTTGACCGCCTCGCGGGCGATGGCGCGTTTCTGCGCCGAATTGACCGTCTCGTCGGCCCGGAATGACCGGGCCGCCAGGACGCCGATCTGCGGTGGGTGCAGCGCCTCGGCGCCACCGCGCACTTTCTTCAGGCGGTTCTGAAGCGCCAGTGCGCTGATGTCGCGGCGGATCGTCGCCTCGGAGGCGTCGGTCAGCTCGACGATGTCCTGCACCGTCAGGATTGGACGCTCCTGAACGGCGGAAAGGATGATGCGGTGACGCTCGCGTTCGTGCATGGGGTCTGTCTCAGCTCCGGGGGATGGGGCAGGGACGATGGCGCGCCGACGCCGCGGGGGCAAGCGTCGGCGCGGGCAGTCAGACGGTCTTGGGTCCGGCAAGCTTCCAGCCGTCGAGCGCGATGGCTTCCGGCTGCGGTGCGACCTTGAAGCGGGCGGCGAGGTCGATCAGGTCCTGCGTCGTCATCGACTGGCGCGGTCCGCCCATCGACAGGACCTTCACCAGGATCTCGGCCGCCTTCTCGGCGGTATCGACCAGGCCGAAGGCGTCATCGAGCGTCGGGCCAACACCGAACACACCGTGGAACGGCCACAGCACCAGCGGACGCTTGGCGAGCAGCCTGGCGGTGGCGTCGCCCATCTGGTCGGTGCCGGGCACCAGCCATGGCATGGTGCCGACGCCGTCGGGGAAGACCACCAGGCATTCGGTCGAGCCTTCCCACAGGGCGCGCGTCACGTTGGCGTCGCTCCAGTCGAGCACGTAGGTGAGCGCGATCAGGTTGGTGGCGTGGCAGTGCAGCACCACGCGATCGGCGCCGTTGGTGGCATTCTGCCGGGCGATGTGACCCTTGAAGTGACTGGAGAATTCCGACGTCGGCCCGCCGCCATCGCGATAGCCCCACAACACTTCAAGGTAGCTGCCGTCGGCGCCAACGCGCACGACGCCGAGATTGTTCTCCGGGTCGAGCTGGACGTTGCGGAAGAACTTGCCGGTCCCGGTGACGATGTAGCTCTGGCCGGCGATGGCCGGCAGCGGCTCGGACATCGGCAGCCGGCGCGGCTCGCGGATGCCGGCGAGATAGGGCGCGACGTCGTCGTCGGTCAGGCGCAGGCTGATGTTGCCGCCGTTGCGCTCGTCCCAGCCCTTGTCCCAGCAGTCCGTGGTGGCCTTCACCATCGCCTTGACGAACCAGGCGTCGATCATGTTCGCAGTCATAATGGCTCAGGACTCCCGCTTGGCGAGCACGTCGCGCTCATAGGTCTTGACGGCATCGAACCAGGCGGCGCCGACCGGTACGTTCCGGCTTTCGCAATAATGATCCCAGACGGCGGCCCAGGGGCTCGTCTTGTGCTCCTCGAACAGCGCCATCCGGAGCGCGTAGTCGCCAGATGTCTCGGCGGCCTTGAGCTTGGTCGCGGGCTCCAGCATGGCCTTGAGCAGCGCCTTGCGCATGTTGCGCATGCCGATCACCCAGGCGGCGATGCGGTTGATCGACGCGTCGAAATAGTCGAGGCCGATGGCGGTGCGGTCGAGCATGTTGCCGCGCACCAGCTCGTTGGCGATGGCCTGCAGCTCGTCGTCGAACAGCACGACATGGTCGCTGTCCCAGCGCATCGGCCGCGACACGTGCAGCAGGACGCGATCGACATACTGGAAGACGGCGGACAGCTTGTCGGACACCACCTCGGTCGGGTGGAAGTGGCCGGCGTCGAGGCAGAGCATGGTGCCGCGCGTCGCCGCATAGCCGAGGTAGAACTCGTTGGACCCGACGGTATAGGCCTCGGCGCCGATGCCGAACAGTTTGCTCTCGACGGCGTCGTAGTGGAAGTCCTTGGAGATCTTCTCGGAAATCACCTCGTCGAGGGCGGCCTTCAGTATCTCGCGCGGTCCGTAGCGGTCGAAGGGATAGTCCTTCGAGCCGTCGGGGATCCAGATGTTCATCACCGACGGCGTGCCGAGCGAGCGGCCGAAATGCTCGGACACCTTGCGGCTCGCCTTGCAGTGATCGATCCAGAACTGGCGGATGCCGGCGTCGGGATGGCTGAGTGTGAGGTTGTCGGCGCTTTTTGGATGCGAGAAGCAGGAGGGATTGAAATCGAGGCCGAGGCCGCGCTCCTTCGCCCAGTCGACCCAGCGCTGGAAGTGCTTCGGCTCGATGGCGTCGCGCTCCACCTTGCGATCGGCCTCGAGATAGAGGGCGTGCAGGTTGAGCCGCTTGGCGCCGGGGATCAGCGACATCGCCTTGTCGAGGTCGGCGCGCAGTTGGTCGGCATTGCGGGCCCGGCCGGGATAATTGCCGGACACCTGGATACCGCCGGTGAGCTCCCCGTCGGGGTTCTCGAAGCCCTTGACGTCGTCGCCCTGCCAGCAGTGCATCGACACGGGGACGGTATCGAGCTTGCCGAGGACAGCCTCGGTGTCGATGCCATCGCGGGAAAATTGCTCGCGGGCCAGTTCATAGGCTTTGGCGATCTGCGATTTTTCGGACATGACCGGCGGGTTCCTCCCATTGGCTCCGCTGCCAGCGCCCACTTTCGAGGCGTCGTCGCTATCAATCATATTCCATCACTAACGATCAAGTGCAATCATACGCGTAGCCTTTGCCACATGTCCGGATGAATGCTGAATTTGATCGAGCGTGGTGCGGCTTCGGCCCTGAAATCGCATGGAAAAGTCAATATCGCCTGGATCTTGGCGTAAAATTGCGTATCGCCGAAAGTTCTAGCCGAGTGTGAGTAATCCGGGGAGGGCGATCAATTGTTCGCGGTAAGTCTGGATATGACTGAATTTGCGTAGTGATCCTACTGGGGATGATCGGATAGGATCGAATATGATTTTCGTG
>JAGSYU010000115.1 GCA_018262575.1 Pseudomonadota bacterium
TGCTTCTTCATGATCAGCGACTGCTGCAGGATGGACAGCGAGTTGTTCCACGACCAGTAGATGACGAGGCCGGCCGGGAAAGACGCCATCATGAAGGTGAAGACGATCGGCATCCAGGTGAACAGCATCGCCTGCGTCGGGTCGGGCGGTGTCGGATTGAGCTTCATCTGCACGAACATGGTGATGCCCATGATGATCGGCCAGATGCCGAGCATCAGCATGTGCGGCGGCGTCCAGGGAATCAGCCCGAACAGATTGAAGATCGTGGTCGGATCGGCGGCCGACAGATCGTGGATCCAGCCAAAGAAGGGCGCGTGACGCATTTCGATCGTCACGTAGAGCACCTTGTAGAGCGAGAAGAACACCGGGATCTGCACGACGATGGGCAGGCAGCCGGCCAGCGGGTTGATCTTCTCCCGCTTGTAGAGCTCCATCGTCTCCTGCTGCTGCTTGACCTTGTCGTCCGGGTATTTGGCCTTGATGTCGGCCATTGCCGGCTGCAGCATCTTCATCTTGCTCATCGACGCATAGGACTTGTTGGCAAGCGGGAAGAAGATGGCCTTGACGATCAGTGTCACCAACAGGATGGCGATGCCGAAGTTGCCGACCAGAACGTAGAGCCAGTCGATCAGCAGGAACATCGGCTTGGTGATCCAGTAGAACCAGCCCCAGTCGATCAGCCGGTCGAACTTGACGATGCCGAGGTCGCGCTCGTAGGCATCGACGCGGGCCACCGTCTTGGCGCCTGCGAACAGGCGGGTTTCGGTGGCAGCGGTTCCGCTGGCCGGAATCTCCAGCGGATCGCGAAGATAGTTGGCCTGATAGGTGTCGATGTTGCCGGCCAGCGCCCAGGAGAATCGCGGCTGGAAGGGCGTCCCGCCCTCGGGAATCAGCGCCGTCGCCCAATACTTGTCGGTGATGCCGAGCCAGCCTGAACTGACCGAAGCGGGCTTGATCCCGTCGCTATCCTTCAGGTCCTTGTAGGTGGTCTCGGTCAGCCCTTCCTCGCCGAAGACGCCGAGCAGCCCTTCGTGCAACACCCAAGCGCCCGGCACCTGCGGTGTGCCGTAACGGGTGACGAGCCCATAGGGATAAACGGTTGTGGCGGTCCCAGAATTGTTGGCGACGCTATCCTTCACCGCGAACATGGCGTGCGAATCGACCGAAATCTCGCGGGTGAAGACGAGGCCGGCACCATTGTCCCAGGTCAGCGTCACCGGCGTCGTCGGCGTCAACCGCGCGCCATCCGGCGCTGTCCAGAGCGTGTCGGCGCCCGGCAGCGTCAAGCCGGCTCCGGCCGGCGCCATGAAGCCGAATTCGGCGTAATAGGCGTGGTCGGTGCCGAAGGGATTGAGCAGCTTCACGAGCGGAGAATTGGGCTCGATGGTGTCGTGATAGAGCTTCAGCGACAGGTCGTCGATGCGGGCGCCGGACAGGCTGATCGAGCCGGTCAATTCGGGCGTATCGATCGCCACGCGCGGACTTTTTGCCAGTGCCTCCTCGCGAGAGACGAAGGCGGTCGTTGTGTTGAGGCCGACCGTCGGCGCCGCGCCGCCGTCGGCGGCGGCACCATCGGTAGCCGGCGCGGTCTGGCCGACCGACTGCCCCCCCGCCTGCTGCTGGGCCGCCTGCTGGGCGATCTGCGCCTTCTCGAGCTTCGGGCCGGCGATGAAATACTGCCAGCCGAGCAGCACAGCCAGAGACAGCGCGATGGCCAAAATCATGTTGCGGTTTTCGGTCATGGACCTGTTTCTTCCTCGCTCGGCGCCGCTTTCAGCGCCCCTTTGCCGCCGCGCGGCCCCGCCTTGGTGGACGCCGCGACCCGAACGGCACCGACGACATCGGCAACCAGATCGGCAAACGGCATGTCCAGCGCCGGGCGGCGGCCGACCAGCACAAAATCGCGCCCCGGGTCGGCAACCGCAGCGCCGGCGAGCCGCACCGCTTCCTTGAGGCGGCGCCGGATGCGGTTGCGCACCACGGCATTGCCCATCTTCTTGGTTACCGTGAAACCGAAGCGGGCGTCCGCCCCGGCTCCATCCTCCGTCCCGTCGGGACGGCGTAACGATTGCAGCAAAAAGCCGCGCCGGGGCGTTCGAACACCCCGGGCGACTTTCACGTAGTCATTCCGCTTCTTCAGCCGCTGCATGTCTGACGCCTCGCGAGCCGGACAGCCCGCGTCCGCCATGGACGAGGGCCGATCACGCCGACAGACGCTTGCGCCCCTGGGCCCGGCGGCGGGCGATCACCTTGCGGCCACCAGCGGTGGCCATGCGCGCACGAAAACCGTGGCGGCGCTTGCGAATGAGCTTAGACGGCTGGTAAGTCCGCTTCATGCTTGTCTTGCCCGCCGTCGCGGGCCCCTCATTGTCTGGCGGCTTTCCGGTTTGGGGGCGGCTTCACGCCCCACCTTCGGACAGCTCTCGCGTTTCACTTGGGAAATCGGCCACGGCACATCCGACCACTGCCGGCCGAAAGACCGGTGGCACCCTTCCGATCGCTGGGGCTTATACGGGACGGACGATGGCTCGTCAACGCATCAATGGCGGGCCTCCGGCCTTTTGCCCGCAGCCTGCACCCTACTGACGTCTTCGGACACAGGTTCACGACACGATCAGTGGGGAATGTGGCGGCGCGACAGAATTTTACCTTATTTCGGACGTGCCCCTCTTCCAATTCTCTCGCGAAGCGACAGATAGAGAGCATTCTTTTTTCGGAATCTTCCATAATGGTCCAGACTGACGATCCCGGCGGCAGCGCCAAGCCGCATTTCCCGACCAAGCACACATTCAGTCTGTCCTTCAAACTGCTGATCTTCACGATTCTGTTCGTGATGTTCGCGGAAGTGCTCATGTTTGTGCCCGCCATCGCCAGCTTCCAGCGCAGCTACATCGAATCGAAGCTGCGCACGGCGGGCATCGTTGCACACACGCTGACCACCTATCCGGAAACCGCCCTGCCCCGGACCATCCAGGCCGACCTCCTCAACCGCCTGGATGCCTATGCCGTCGCCGTTCGCTCGGCGGGCATGAAGCAACTCGTCGCCATGGCCGACGCGCCGCCGACGGTGACACGCAGCATCGACTTCGACAATCAACAGGCGCATGGCATGGTCGCCGAGGCGATCGACACCATGCTGTTTGGCGGTGACCGCACCATCCGCGTCACCGGCACGTACGACGGCGAAGGCGAAATCGAGGTGGTATTCTCCGAGACCCAGCTCAGGGCCGAGGTGCTGCACTTCGCCGGCCGGTTGCTGCTCGTTTCCTTCCTGATTGCCGCCTCAGTCGGTGTACTGGTGTTCTTTTCCATCCAGTATCTGATGGTCATCCCGATGCGTCGCCTCGGGCGTTCGATCTACAAATGGTCACAGGCGCCGGAGGGTGACGCCTATCTGGTTCGCTACGGTGGGCGGACCGACGAGATCGGCCGCGCCGAATTCGCTGCCGCCATCATGCAGCAGCGCATCCAGGAGCTTTTCAAGCAGCAGAAGCGGCTCGTCGAACTGGGGCTTGCGGTCTCCAAGATCAACCACGATCTGCGCAACCTCCTGGCCTCGGCCCAGCTCATCTCCGACCGTCTGACGGCCATTCCCGACCCGTCGGTGCAGCGATTCGCGCCGAAGCTGGTTTCGGCCATCGATCGGGCCATCAACTACTGCCAGTCCGTGCTGGCCTACGGCAAGGCGCAAGAGGCGCCGCCTGCGCGGCGGCTTTTGTCGCTGTCGCGGCTGGCCACCGATGTTGCCGAGATGACCGGCCTCGTCCATCACGCCCAGATCGAGTGGGTGAACGCGGTTCCTGACGACCTTGAGGTCGACGCCGATTCAGACCAACTGTTCCGGGTGCTGCTCAACCTTGTCCGCAACGCCGCGCAGGCGCTCGAACAATGCAAGGACGAGGCCCTTGTGCGCCGGCTGACCGTCTCCGCCGAGCGCGACGGCGCCAAGGTCAGCATCCGCGTCTCTGATACCGGCCCCGGCCTGCCAGAGAAGGCGCGCGAGGCGCTGTTCAAGCCCTTCTCCGGCTCCGTCCGAAGCGGCGGTACCGGCCTCGGCCTCGCCATCGTCGCAGAACTCGTCAAGGCGCATGGCGGCACCGTCTCCTGCCTCGACGGCGGCCCCGGTGCCACCTTCGTCGTCGAGATCCCTGACCGGCCAGCCCTGGCCGCATGAGGGCATAGAAAAGCGGCGGCGCCCGGTGGCGCCGCCGCTGGTATCCTTTGGCGATTGGGGACGCTTATTCGGCCGCGAGGTTTTCGCCGGCCACACCGGCGCCGCTCTCGGCATCGAGCCACCAGCTGACGTTGGCGTGCCGGCGCAGAGCCGTGGCCGGGCAGTTGACAGAAATTTCACCGAGCAGCGAGGCGCGAACGGCGTCGCGCTTGGTGGCGCCGGTGGCCAGCACGATGATTTCCCGCGAGTCGAGGATCGTGCCGATCCCCATGGTCATGGCCTGGGTGGGCGGCAGCGCACCGCCGAAGAAGGCCGAATTGGCTTCGAGCGTCGATGCCTCGAGATTGACGACGCGGGTGCGGGCCGCGAAATCGGCGCCGGGCTCGTTGAAACCGATATGACCGTTGCGACCGATGCCGAGGAGTTGCAGATCAATACCGCCCGCCTCGCGGATCATCGCCTCGTAGCGGCTCGCAAAGGCGGCGGGATCGGCAGCGAGGCCATCGGGCACGAAGGTCCGCGCCTTGTCGATATCAACGAGATCGAACAGCTGGCTGTCCATGGTTGACCGGTAGGAACGAGGGTCCGCAGGCGGCAGACCGACATATTCGTCGAGGTTGAAGGAAGTGACGTTGGCGAAGCTGATCTCTCCGGCGCGATGGAGCGCCACCAGCCGCTCGTAAACCGGCTCCATGGTGACGCCGGTGGCAAGGCCGAACACGCTGTTCGGCGCTGCCTTGAGACGCTCGGCGATGCGGTCGGCCACGGCGTAGGCCGCCGCCACGGTCGTGGGAAAATGGTTGATCCGCATTTTGAACTCCATCGCTCGGCCGTCAGCCACGTTGGCCCGTCAAGACCGACTATCTGACAAGATGATGGCGATGGATAATTAGTTCGTCAAGATGCCGAACATAAATTTTCAATGACATTCAGCCATGCGCTGCAGGCAGGCGTAGCGGCATCGGCAGGTCGGCCGGGCTGAACAGCAGATTGTGCGCCTGGTTGAGGGCAATGGCGACGGCGCCGGTCAGCGCGGCGCGAGCGCCGAGGGCAGACACTTCGACGGCGATCAGCCGGCGGCTGACAAGCGGCAGTTCGGTCCGGATCCGCTCCACCACGCCCGGCAAACAGCCAACGATGCCGCCAACCACAATCTTTCTCGGTTCAAGCAACGCGTTGACGGCGACCATCGCCAGCGCTGCCGTACGGGCGGCTTCGCGGGCCACCGTTACGGCAACCACATCGTTACCCGCCTGAGCTGCTGCGAAGATGCCGGCCGGCGACAATGCGGCCGCGCCGCCAAGCGTCCGGTATCGCTCGCGGATGCCGCGACCGCCAAGGACGCTTTCGAGAGTGCCGCGCTCGAGACTGCCGGCAGCGGCGGGATCGCCGCCGATCGGCAGGAAGCCGATCTCACCGGCCGCGCCACTTGCACCACGGATCAGCCGCCCGCCGGTGAGTGCCCCGAGACCGATGCCGGTGCCAAGCGATACGAAGGCCACTTCCTCGACGCCGACGGCGCAGCCGCTCCAGGACTCACCGATCACCGCTGCGTTGATGTCGTTCTCGATCACCACCTCGCAGCCGAGTTCGGCGGCAAGCAGGGTGCGGACGTCGACATCGCCGAGCCCCTCCAGATTGGGCGACAGAGACAGCCGCCCCCCCACCGGCTCGACAACGCCGGGCATGGCCACCGCCGCCACCAGCATCTTCTGCCGATCGATACCGGCGCTGGCGACAAGTTCGGCAGCCAAGCGGCCCAGCGCCGACACCAGCGCCGTTCCCGACAGTTCGTCCGAAGGCGCCTCCGCCGAGGCGATGATGTCGCCGACGACGTTGGCGAGCGACAGGCGCAGCGAGGTGACGCCGAGTTCGGCGCCGACGACGTAGCCGGCCGATGGATCAACCTCGTAGATCACCGCCGCTCGGCCGACCGTGCCGGACGTGACGCCCTTGACGCGTACGAAGCCGCCACTCTCGAGCACGCGGATCACTTCCGACATGGTCTGCTTGGAAAGGCCGGTGAGCTTGGCGAGGGTGGCCCGTGAGGTGGCCCCAGAGTTGAGGAGCACATCCATGACGGCGCGCACCGAGATCTGGCGCAGCACCGGCGTTGCGGTATCGTCGGGGATCATCGGGCCGGAAGTCTCCTGCAGCGAGGCGGCGAGCGAAGGGGAGGCCCCTTCCATGATCCGGGCACCGTCTCGATCCGGAAAATCTGCCATTTTCCGGGGCGGCTGCCGAGAGCATCATCACGGGATCGATGCATACACCCAAATGCACCGTTTCACAGCCCTGACCACGCGCCCCGGCTTACGCCTTGACTGCCGCCCCTGCATGCACCGAGGTCCGGTACTCGGTCGGGGTACGCCCGACCACCTTCTTGAACACCTTGTAGAAGTAGTTGAAGTCGTTGAAGCCGCAGCGCTGGGCGATCTGCGACAATGGCAGGTCGTATTTCTCCAGCATGAACTTGGCCTTGCCGATCCTCACTTGCGTCAGATAGTCGGAGAAGGTCGTGGCGCCCTGCTCGCGGAAGACGCGCGAGAAGTAATTGGGGCTGATGCGCAGATGGGCGGCCACCGTGTCGCGGGTGATCAGCCGGTCGAAGTTCTCCTCAATGTAAAGACAGGCGGCGCGGAAGAAAGCCGACGACTGCCGATCCTCCTCCGGCACCGGATTGGCGATCAGCCGACGCGAGTATTCGAGGATCGCCTGCGCCAGCAAGAGGACGTCGAGGCTGGCCGCCCCGCCGCCTTCGCGGTGGCTCGCCATGGCATCGACCATGTGTTGCAGCGGCCCGTTGCCCGGGATCAGACAGCTGCGCTTTTCCACCGACACGAAGCGCCGCTCGTCGGCGCTCCAGCGCACCAGGCTGACACCGAGATGGGTGGCGCCGAACAGAAGGCTCAGCACCTCGACATCCTTGTCCCAGAGTGGCTGGTTCCAGCAGTTGCCCGGCACCACCAGAGCGTCGCCTGGCCCGAGTTCGCGTTCGATGATCCGCGCGGCCTGGTCGCAGAGAATGTTGGTATAGGTGCCGGCAATCACGAACTCGAAGCGCGCAAACTGCACCTGCAATGCGCCAAGCGGCGGCGCAGCGGCGTCGAGACCGAAGACGATGCTCCGCGGCCAGCCCGCCGCGGCGGCGAGCGCGTCGCCGCGGGCGAAATCATCAAGCGTCACGTTGGCATGCGACATGGTGCGCCTCCTTGTTGCGGCGCGGGCTTACGGGATTCGTCGCGGGGAGCGTCAGAGCTCGGGCCAGCGCCGTGCCACCATCGCCCGCACCTCGGCCGCCGAATCGAGCGTCAGTGCCTCCTCCGCCGCCGCACGACAGGTGTCCCGGTCGAGCGTGCGGATGAAGGCCTTGAGATCAGGGATGCCGGAACGGGTGGCCGACAGGCTGGTGACGCCAAGGCCGATCAGGATGGGCGCCGCCGGCAGTTCCGAGGCAAGTCCACCACAGACGCCGACCGGACAGCCGTGACGGGCACCGGCGGCGGCCGTGTCGCCGATTGTCCGCAGCACCGCCGGATGAAGCGAGTCGATCTCCGGAGCGAGCTCGGTGTTGCCGCGGTCCATGGCCAGCACGTATTGGGTCAGGTCATTGGTGCCGATCGAGAAGAAGGCGGCCTCCTTCGCCAGCTTGTCGGCCATGGCGACGGCCGCCGGCACCTCGATCATGATGCCGAGCGGCACGTCGGCGGTGACCCCGAGCGCCGCCTTCTCCTCTTCGAAGATCGCCTTGGCCCAGCGGAGTTCGCCGATGTCGGCGATCATCGGCATCATGATGCGGACGACCGACACCGGCGTCACCTTCAATATGGCGCGAAACTGCTGGCGGAGCAGGTCGGGGCGGCGCTTGGAAACGCGGATGCCGCGCACGCCGAGGATCGGGTTTTCCTCGGCCGCCTGCTTGAGATAGGGCAGCGGCTTGTCGCCACCGATATCGAGGGTGCGAATGGTGAGCGGTTTGCCGCGCAACGCGTCGGCGATCGCCTGATATTCGGCCTGCTGCTCGGCCTCGGTCGGTGCCGTCGGCCGGTCGAGGAACAGGAACTCGGTCCTGAGCAAGCCAGACCCCTCGGCACCGAAGGCAAGGCCACGCGCCGCGTCGGCCACCGAGCCGACATTGGCGTAAACCGGCAGGCGCGTACCGTCGGCCATCACGCATTCGACCAGCGCCGTCTCTCGGTTGGCGGCGCGGCGAGCCTCGCGCTCGGCCGCCGCCTTGCGGGTGGCATCGATGGTCGCCTCGGTCGGGTTCACCTGGATCTCGCCGCGCTCGGCATCGACGATCAGCGGCGTGCCCTCGGGAATGCGGCGGGCGTCGGCGCCAACGGCGGCCAGCATCGGCACGCCGCTGGCCGCCGACAGGATGGCGACGTGCGAGGTACGACCACCCTTGGCGACCACGAAGGCGGCCGGCAGATTGTCGCCGAAGGCCATGAACTGCGACGGCAGGAGATCATCGGCGATGGCGATGGCATCCTCGGGCAGCGCCAGGCTCTCCGGCGAGCCACCGGCCAGCACCGTCAGAACTTGTTGTTCGAGGTCGACGAGGTCAGCGGCGCGCTCGGCGAGGCGGGCGTTGTCGAGCCCACGCAGCAGCGCCGCCTGGCCGGAAATGGTATCGGAGAAGGCCCAGCCGGCGCTTTTGCCGCGGGCAATGCGATCGCGCGCGCCCTCGAGCAGTTCGGTATCCTCGAGGAGAGCGGCATGGGCGGCCATGATCTCGCGCTGCTGTTGCGTACGGCCGCCGGCCGCCTGCTCGCTCAAATGCTGGTGGACGCGAGCGAGGGCGGCGTCGAGCGACGCACTCTCGGCCTCCATGTCGCCGCCCTGCTCGGCCGGACGGGCGACCTTCTCCTTGAGATGAACGGCACGGCCAATAGCCAGGCCCGGGGCGGCGACGACGCCGCCGAGCAAGGGCCGGTCCTCCGGACCGAAGGGTGCGAGGTTGACGGGTGGCTCTTCGGCGGGCGTCGCGACGACGCCCGGCAGCGTTCCCTGGCCGGCGTCGATATAGGGAACCACCGGGTCGCCGAGGCCGGAGACGATCGCCTCAATGACGCCGTCAAGCGCCGCCGCCGCGTCGGCGCCCTCGGCGGAGACGACGAGCCGACTACCCCAGCGGCTGCCGAGCGTCAGCAGCGACACCGGACTCTTGGCATTGGCTTTGCGCTCGCCGAGGACGATCTCGACAGCGCTCGAATATTGCTTGGCCTTGGCGGCGAGCAACGCCGCCGGGCGGGCGTGCAGACCCTCGCTCATCTCGAGGACGACGCTCCGCTCGTGCCGCCCCATTGGCGGCGGCGCTTCCACGCCGATCGGCAACACCGTCATCACCTCGTCACCGACACCGACCGTGCCGTCCGATTTGCGGCTGGTGACATGGAAGGCATCTTCGTTGGCGACCAGAACCGGCGTCGTCACGATGCCGCAGGCTTCCGTGAGCGCCGCCAGATCGAAACGGATCAGCAGGTCGCCAGCCGACACCCGGTCGCCTTCGGCGACCACGGCGGCGAGGCCGGCGCCGCGCAGCGCCACCGCCTCAAGGCCGACGTGCACCAGGAACTCGGCGCCCTCGTCGGTCATCACTTTCACCGCGTGGCCGCGGCGATGCACCGAGGTCACCACCCCCGTCACCGGCGCGCGGACCTCACCGGCCTCCGGCTCGATGGCGACGCCGTCGCCCATCATGCCGAGCGCAAACATCGGGTCTGGAACGTCGCCGAGCGGCACGATCCGGCCCTTGAGCGGAGCCCGGACGGAGATGGTCGAGGTTGTCATGCGCGTATCTCCCAATACCTGCTGCCGAGGCAAAGCCTCTCCGCCGCCGCCGACATCCGGCGCCGATCGGCGATGCGAGGAGGAAGGACCAGCAGCCCTCTCACGCCTCGTGGGACCTAAATCTGGGCCGCGGCGGCGATCTCGGCAAGCACCTCGGCCGAAAGCGCGTTGCCGGAGAAGCGGTCGACGGCGGCGGCGACGCCGAGCTTGGCGATCGTCGCCTGCATCTCCACCGCCTGAGGGTCGCCGTCGTTGCGGTAGTGGAGCGCCGCGGCGATGCCCGTGACGAGATTGCTGTGCGGCAGGCCGTATTCCAGCGTGCCGAGCAGTGGCCGGATCAGCCGGTCGCCCTTGCCGAGCTTGCGCAAGGGTTCGCGGCCGACGCGCGCCACGTCGTCGCGGATGAACGGGTTGGCGAAGCGGCCGAGGATCTTGTCGATATAGGCGGCGTGCTTCACCGGGTCGAAGCCGTAGCGACGGATCAGCACGGCGCCGCTCTCTTCCATCGCCGCCTTGACGACGGCGCGGACGCTCTCATCCTCGATGGCGTCACGGATGGTCGGCAGGCCTTTCCGGAAGCCGAGGTAGGCGGTAATGGCGTGGCCGGTGTTGAGCGTGAACAGCTTGCGCTCGACGAAGGCCATCAGGTCGTCGGTCAGTTCCATGCCGGGGATGTCGTGCGTCCAGCCCTTGAGCTGGGTGCGGTCGACGATCCACTCGGAGAATTCCTCGACGGTGACGGCGAGCGGCTCGCCCTCGACCGGCGGTGCCGGCGGCACGATGCGGTCGACGGCGCTGTCGGCGAAGCCGACCTCGATCGACACGACGGCGGCAACGGCGGCCGGGAGGTGGCTGAATACCGCCTCCTTGAGCTGGGTGGTGCCGCGGATGGTGTTCTCGCAGGCGATGACGTTGAGCAGGGCGTGGTTGCCGGCGGCAACGCGCGCCTCAAGCCCGCGGGCTATGGTCGGCGCGATCTTCGGCAGCACGGCTGGTCCGACGGCAGTGGTGACGAGGTCGGCGGACGCGATGAGAGCGATGATGTCATCGCCGATCGACGAGACGGCGGTGACATTCGTCACCTCCTCACGGCGGCTGCCGGAACCGACGATGTCAACCGGGTAGCGCCTGTCCCTGGCGATCTGACCGACCAGAGTCTCGTTGACGTCGGCGAAGGTCACCGCCCATCCGGCGTCGGCGAGGATCTTGCCGATAAAGCCGCGGCCGATGTTGCCGGCGCCGAAGTGAATGGCTCGCATGATCGTCTCCACAATGGATCTCGGGAGGGAGGCCGCCCGTGGGCGGCCTCCGATCTTCAAGACGCTGAGGTCAGCCGAGATCAAGGATGCGCAGCACGTCCGCCGGGTTCTTCGTCGTCGCAAGGTGGGCGACCACCTTGGGATTTTCGAGGACCCTGGCGAGGGCCGAGATCACGTCCATGTGCTCGTTGCCGCGGGCCGCAAGGCCGACGACCAGACGAGCCACATTCTCGGGTTCGGGACCGAAGAACACGCCGTCGGGATACTGGCAGACGACGATGCCGGTCTTCAGAACCTCGTTCTTCGCTTCGTTGGTGCCGTGGGGCATGGCCAGCGACTGGCCGAGATAGGTCGACACGATGGTCTCGCGCTTGAGCATGGCGTCGATGTAGCTCGGGGTGATCGCGCCCATCTCCAGAAGCTTGGAGCCGGCGAAGCGAACGGCTTCCTCTTTGGTGGACGCGGTGAGGCCGAGGAAGATGTTTTCCTCACCGAGATTAAAAGATGCGCCACCCTCGGGCTTGCCGGCAGCCGGAGCCGCGGC
>JAGSYU010000116.1 GCA_018262575.1 Pseudomonadota bacterium
GCAGCCGATCGTCGTCGGCCGTCATGCCTTCGGCGACCAGTACAAGGCCACCGACTTCAAGTTCCCCGGCAAGGGCACGCTGACCATCAAGTTCGTCGGCGACGACGGCGCGGTGATCGAGAAGGAAGTGTACAAGGCCCCCGGCGCCGGCGTGGCGCTCGCCATGTACAACCTCGACGAATCGATCCGCGAGTTCGCCCGCGCCTCGCTCAACTACGGCATCATGCGCAAGTGGCCGGTCTATCTGTCCACCAAGAACACCATCCTCAAGGCCTATGACGGTCGCTTCAAGGACATCTTCCAGGAAGTGTTCGAGACCGAGTTCAAGGCCGAATTCGACAAGCTCGGCATCACCTACGAGCACCGTCTGATCGATGACATGGTTGCCTCGGCGCTGAAATGGTCGGGCGGCTACATCTGGGCCTGCAAGAATTACGACGGCGACGTGCAGTCCGACACCGTGGCCCAGGGCTTCGGCTCGCTCGGCCTGATGACGTCAGTGCTGCTGACACCGGATGGCAAGACGGTGGAAGCCGAAGCCGCCCATGGCACGGTCACCCGCCATTATCGCGAACACCAGAAGGGCAAGGAGACCTCGACCAACTCCATCGCCTCGATCTTCGCCTGGACGCGGGGCCTCGCCCATCGCGCCAAGCTCGACGACAACGCCGATCTGGCCAAGTTCGCCGTCACGCTGGAGACGGTCTGCGTCGACACCGTGGAAAGCGGCTTCATGACCAAAGATCTCGCCCTGCTCATCGGGCCGGACCAGAGATGGCTCTCCACCACCGGCTTCCTCGAAAAGGTTGCGTCCAACCTCGAGGCCGAAATGGCCAAGTGGTAAGCAGGTCGTCAGCGACGAACACTTCGGGCGGCGGATCGGAAACGGTCCGCCGCCTTTTGTTTGCGAACGGATGAGAGAAAAAAGCGCTGATTGCATGCAGATCAAAGTCAGGCCGCAGCTCCGAAAACTCTGCATCAGCCGGCAGTAGGTAATAAACCGACGCCCCTAATATAGGAGATTATTCACACTTGTAATTTCTTATCGCCTTTCAGGCGCAAACTGTGCGAACAACGTCGGATCGTTCAGCGGCACTCAGCGGAGCTCTATCGACTCTCCTCACCCTCTCCCAGTGCGCCCGGACGATATGATCGATATTCCAACCATATTCATACTCATATCGGTTCTCAGCCTAACACTGGGCGGGGCCATTCGAATTACCCAGACCACGGAACTGAAGTGGGGTCTTCAGGAACTCTCATATGCATTGATTGCCCATGGCGTGGCCTATGGGTTGTTCGCTCTCTCCCCTAGACTTGGGAACGGAACCATCTGGTTCGCGGAGATCTCAGTCGCGCTGTTCTTCTCATTCACCATTCAGGCGCTCGAAGTCTTCGCTGGCAAGAAAAAACGCTGGGCGTTTCACGTGCTGCTCATCGGCTCGATAGCGTTGCTCACGGCTATGTTTCTCGGCCAGCGGCCGGTTCGGATCATGTGCAACAGCCTCATTCTCATTCTGGCTGAGGCCGCCGTGCTGCAGCATCTGTGGAGCAGGCGACGGGCTACTCCGGGCAACGGCCAATACCTCATTGTCGCGGCGTTTGTGCTCAGCCTCATGACGCTGTTCTATCGCGAACTCACGGTGTTCTTGGCATTCAGGGCGCCTGGCGCGATTTCGGTGAGCGACCAGGCACACGCGCTTCTGTACACGGCAACCCTTGTCGGTCTGACTCTGCTTACGGTGGGCTTTCTTCTTGTGGCCAAGGAGCGCACCGAACATCTCAGCCAGGAAATGATCCTGAGTGACAAGCTCACCGGCATTTGGAATCGGCGAAAGCTGGAAGAGGTGGCGGAAGGCGAGATCCATCGCCTCAACCGCCACGGTACACTGGTCTCGTTGTTGATCATCGACCTCGACGACTTCAAGATCATCAACGACACGTTCGGTCATGCGGCCGGCGACACCGTTCTCCAGGCCGTGACCTCGTCCTGGCGCGCAATCCTGAAGAACACCGATGTCTTGGGTCGGTGGGGTGGAGAGGAGTTCGCCGTCATTTTGCCCGGGACCGGAGTGGATGATGCACTTCATGTCGCCGAGAGGCTGCGCGATGCAACCAGCAAAACGAATATCGGTCTCCCCCAGCACATAACGATCAGCATCGGCGCGTCGTTCTGTCTCAGCGGCGACAGTTGGCAAAGCTGGTTCGATCGCGCCGACGCCGCGCTCT
Source organism: Pseudomonadota bacterium (assembly GCA_018262575.1). Taxonomy (GTDB): domain Bacteria; phylum Pseudomonadota; class Alphaproteobacteria; order Rhizobiales; family Pleomorphomonadaceae; genus Pleomorphomonas. The sequence goes on from JAGSYU010000116.1 coordinate 2,230, forward strand.
ATCGCGCCAAAACGGCCGGCAAGAACCGGGTTTCCCACGATATTCCGATCCTGTGGGAGGACGGAACACCGCTCATCCGCTGGTCGCCCTTGTTCGAAACGGCAATCCCCGAACTCGACGCCGATCACCGCCGCCTCGTCGAGATGGCCAATCACTTGTTGCACGAGGTCCAAAAGAGCGGCGACAAGACCGTACTCAAGCAAGCTCTGAGTGAGATCGAACTGGACATGCGCCAGCATTTTGCTCGCGAAGAAATTGTGTTTGCCAAAACAAACCCGGACGATCTTCAAAACCATCGTTCCGAGCACACGGCGCTCCTCGCGCGACTGCACTTCCTCACGAACCGCTTTCAACGCGACGCTCTACCACCAGAAGCGCTTGTGCAGTTCCTGGCCTTCGAGATGTGCGCACATCACATGGGTGGAAGCGACAGACTTCTATTCATGAAGAGGTCGCTTCCCTAAAGTCGCGATGAGTCGTTCCTCAACATTGCTACGAAAAGTAGTGTTGCCACGCTCCCGATCCGGGGACTATTTCTATCGTGTCGCTGGTGGGATCTGGAGGCGTCTAGCCAACGTTCCAGACGTCTTGGCCAACTGATCCGCTTGTGCGACATCGACCCCGGAGGGACAATCGTGGCGCACAAGTTCGAGATCAAGAGAAACAAGGCCGACGAATTCGTCGCCTATTTCAAGTACAATGGTGAAACCATTTTCTGGACCGAGGGCTACAAGTCGAAGGCCTCGGCGATCAACGCCATCGAGTCGATCCAGAAGAACGGCCCAGTTGCGCCCATTGAGGACAACTCCTGAAAGATCTCTCGGACGAAGACCGATCAACCCCGTCGGATCGATGCCGACGGGGCATTCGGAGCTGCCCTCAGGCGGTGACGGCGAAGATGCGAATGCGATGACCGTCCGGATCGGTCACCATGCAACTGCGGCCGAAATCCATGTCGACGGGCGGCTGGAACACCGGCAATCCGCGAAAAAGCCAATTCGTGTGAAACGCGTCGACATCGGCCGGCGTCTTCAGGGCGATTCCGATCTCGAGCGCGCCCGGTGCTCCGCCGGTTGCCGGCTTGACTGTGGCCTTGGACCACAGCGCAACCTTGATGCCGCCCTCGAGGACGAACAGCACGAAGGTCGGCGAGGTTTCGACTGGCGACCGGTCGAACAGGTCGGCATAAAAACCACTGCTTTTCTCGGGATCGGTAACGTGCAGCAAATAGTAGGTGGGCGTGATCATGGTGTCTCCTCGCGGCTTGGCGATGGAGCACAACTACGACCTATTGCTGCCAAATAACGTCAGTATGATAGCGAGGAATGACGGCTAGCGTGCGCCTCAGATGCGCGGCCGCGCCAGCCAGAACGGCAGGCGCACATGCACCAGCATAGCCCCGAGGCCGTAGGCAACCTCAAAGAAGATGGTGGCCTCAGCCATATACAGGGCGATGCGCGGTCCGGAGGCGCCGACGGTCACGGCTTCCAGGAAGGCACAGACGCAGGCTGCAAGCGCCAGGGGCGCCATGGCAATCACCCGGAACTGCGTTCCGACAATAAGGCCGGCCACAACCAGCACCAGCACCACCTCAAGCGCGAGCATGCATTGGCCTCCGATATTCAAGGACCGCCCCTCCCCCGCCGCGGGATCGTGACGAACCTTTCAGGTTGCGAACTCAACCACAGACTGAACGTATCATGTCCAAATTATAGTTAGCGGTTTATTTCTACGTACCCGTAGTATCACAGAAAAACAGCCCGCCATTCGTAGCTCTTCACAACGTCAGTTCTACCCATGAAATTATTATCACACCTTATTCAACGATCTAAACCGCCATCCCGAGCGAGTAGACTTTGGTTGATACGAGTCGTTTCCCAGCCGCGTAGTGAGCGCGCCGCTCAGGATCAACCGCGCGCAGCCGCCCAAGTCGCCTTCTCCACCCGCTCGCGCTCGGCACATTCGGGATCGAGCGTACGGTAGAGCGAAACGCTGTTCGTCGGCAGATAGCCGAGCGCCGCATAGAAGGCGAGGACGGCCTGGTTCTCGTTGCGAACGAGAAGATTGACCTTTGGCGCGCCACGGGACCGGCACCAAACCTCGGCGGCCCGCACCAGCGACCGGCCAATGCCACCGCGCCGGGTGTCGGGGTCGACGCCGAGATAGTAGAGGGCACCGCGATGCCCGTCGTGCCCGGTCATCGCCGCGCCGACAACACGTCCCCCAGCCCGGGCCACCAAGACGGCGGCGGTGTCGGTCGCCGTGGCCAGCGTGATGTCCGCCTCAGGATCATTCCACGGCCGCGTCAGGCCGCAGCGCGTCCACAGTGCGATGACCGAGTCGCGTTCACCGCTGGTCATCTCACCAATTACAACGTCCGCATCCAAGATCACATCTCCTCTCCGAAGCCGGCGCCATCGACTCGAAAAGCCGGGCCGGCCGCTGCGCAAGGGGCGACTTTAGATATAGCCGATCCCAACGACCGATGCAGGCCGGCTGTCGTGCACCCCGCCGCACCTCGGAGCGAGGTTTGCCAACTTCGTCATAGAAAACAATTATATTTCATACGGTTAAATGATTTGATAGCCGAAGCCGGACCGTCACGAGGCGTGAAATTTTCCCGTTCGTGCACCTATGTCAAATTTCGCCCTTGATATTCGCATCAGTTTAGATATATCTAATTGCATCATGAACCAACAGGAACAAGACATGCATCACAAATTCCATTTTCACCCCGACTGCCATGATCATGACGACCAGCGCGCTGCCGGCAGCCGTGGTCCGTTCGGCCGCCCGCTGTGGGGCGAACGCGGCGAGCGACCCGAACGCCACGGTCCCGGTCATCGCGGCGGCCCGTTCGGCCGCGGCCGCTTCTTCGACAACGGCGTGCTGCGCCTCGTCGTGCTGGCGTTGATCGCCGAGCAACCCCGCCATGGCTACGAGATCATCAAGGAGATCGAAGAGCGTACCGGCGGCGCCTACGCGCCGAGTGCCGGCGTCATCTACCCGACGCTGACGCTGCTCGAAGAGACCGGCCTGATCGAAGTCCAGAGTTCGGAGGGCAACAAGAAGCTCTATGCCGCCACCGAGGCTGGCCGCGCCACCGTGGAGGAGAACCGCGCCGCCATCGACGCCGTGCTCGCCCGCTTCGCCGAGGCAGGCTCGGATCGCCGCCCCGAGCGCGATCCGCGCCTCATCCGCGCCGTCGAGAACATGCGCCTTGCCCTTCGCCTGAAGACGCAGGCCGCCACGCTGACACCGGAGCAGATCGACGCGCTGGCAGCGATCCTCGACGAGACCGCCCGCAAGATCGAGCAGATCTGAAGATCTCGGTCTCGCCAAAGAAAAACGCCCGCCCGAGCCATGCTCGGACGGGCGAAATCGTTCGGGCAATGCAGGCGGCTCAGCCGCCCAATGCCGTCCTGATGGCGGCCAGCGCGTCCGCCGCCTTGGCGCCATCCGGTCCGCCGGCCTGAGCCATGTCCGGGCGGCCACCGCCGCCCTTGCCGCCCAGCGCCTCGGACGCCACGCGCACCAGATCGACAGCCGAGAAGCGCTGGGTGAGATCCGCCGTCACGCCGACCACCACACCCGCCTTGCCATCCTCGGCGACACCGACCAGCGCCACCACGCCCGAGCCGAGCTTGGCCTTGCCCTCGTCGACGAGGCTTTTCAGGTCCTTCGGACTGACGCCTTCGGCCACCTTGCCGAGGAATTTGACGCCCGCGATATCCGTCACCTCGTCAGCGGCCGCGCCGCCGCCCATGGCGAGCTTGCGCCTGACATCGGCGAGTTCGCGTTCCAGCTTGCGCCGCTCCTCGACCAGGGCCGCCACGCGGTCGACGACATCGCCAACCGGCACCTTCAGCTCGCGGGCAACGGTACGGATCGTCTTTTCCTGATCCTCGAAATAGGCACGCGCGCCCTCGCCGGTCAGTGCTTCGATACGGCGCACGCCGGCCGCCACCGCGCTTTCGGACACCACGTGGACAAGGCCGATTTCGCCGGTACGCGACACATGCGTGCCGCCGCAGAGCTCGGTCGAATAGGTTTTGCCGGCCGTCTCGCCCTCAAGCGCCGTGCCCATGGTGACGACCCGCACCTCGTCGCCATACTTCTCGCCGAACAGCGCCATTGCGCCCTCGGCGATCGCCTCTTCCTGGCCCATCAGGCGCGTGGCCACCGGTCCATCCTGCAGCACGATGGCGTTGGCAAGGCGGCTGATCTCGGCGATCTCCCGCTCATCCATCGGCTTTGGATGCGAAAAATCGAAGCGCAGCCGATCGGGCGTTACCAGCGAGCCCTTCTGCGCCGCGTGCTTGCCGAGCACCGTGCGCAGCGCCGCGTGCAGGAGATGGGTCGCCGAATGGTTGGCGCGGATGCGCGCCCGACGGGCGTGATCGACCACCAGCTCGACCGGCTCGCCGACCTTCACCGCGCCGTCAACGACCATCACCTGATGCACGAACAGGCCATCGGCCTTCTTGGCAACGTCGGTCACCGTGAGCCGGAAGCCGGCGCCGGAAATGCTGCCGACATCGCCCACCTGACCACCCGACTCGCCATAGAACGGCGTCTGGTTGACGATGAGCGATCCCGTCTCGCCGGCCTTGAGCTCGGAGACTTCCTTGCCATCGAGGACCAATGCCACCACGACACCCTCGGCCTTTTCGGTATCGTAGCCAAGGAACTCGGTGGCACCGACCTTTTCCCTGAGGCCGAACCAGACGACCTCGGTCGCCGCCTCGCCCGAACCGGCCCAATTGGCGCGCGCTTCGGCCTTCTGCCGTTCCATGGCGGCGGCGAAACCGTCGGTATCGACGGCAATGCCGCGCGCCTTCAGGGCATCCTGCGTCAGGTCGAGCGGGAAACCGTAGGTGTCATAGAGCTTGAACGCCGTCTCGCCGTCGAGGCTGGCTCCGGTGTCAAAGCCGCTGGTCGCCTCGTCGAGCAGACCGAGGCCGCGCGCCAGCGTGCGGCGGAAGCGGCTCTCCTCGAGCTTCAGCGTCTCGGTGATCAGCGCTTCGGCGCGCACCAGTTCCGGATAGGCCTGGCCCATCTCGCGCACCAGCACCGAAACAAGGCGATGCAGCAACGGCTGTTCGGAGCCAAGCAGATGGGCGTGGCGCATGGCGCGGCGCATGATGCGCCGAAGCACATAGCCGCGACCCTCGTTGGACGGCAGCACGCCATCGGCCACCAGGAAGCTCGAGGCGCGCAGATGGTCGGCGATGATGCGATGCGAGGCGAGGTGTTCGCCCTCGGCGGCAACGCCCGTCGCCTCGACCGAGGCGCGGATCAACGCCTGGAACAGGTCGATGTCATAGTTGTTGTGGACGCCCTGCAACACGGCCGCAACGCGCTCGAGACCCATGCCGGTGTCGATCGACGGCCGCGGCAGAGCGACGCGCTCGGTCTTCGACAGCTGCTCGAACTGCATGAACACGAGGTTCCAGATCTCGATGAAGCGGTCGCCGTCCTGATCGGCCGAGCCCGGGGGACCGCCCCAGATATGGTCGCCATGATCGAAGAAGATCTCCGAACACGGGCCACAAGGGCCGGTATCACCCATCGCCCAGAAATTGTCGGAGGTGGAGATGCGGATGATGCGGTCGTCGGACAGGCCGGCAATCTTCTTCCACCAGGTCGCGGCCTCCTCGTCCTCGGAATAGACGGTGACCAGCAGCCGGTCCTTCGGCAGCCCGAATTCCTTGGTGACGAGGCCCCAGGCCAGTTCGATCGCCCGATCCTTGAAATAGTCGCCGAAGGAAAAGTTACCGAGCATCTCGAAGAAGGTGTGATGGCGGGCGGTATAGCCGACGTTGTCGAGGTCGTTGTGCTTGCCGCCGGCCCGGACGCATTTCTGCGAAGTCGTGGCGCGGCTGTAGGGGCGCTTCTCGAGGCCGGTGAAGACGTTCTTGAACTGCACCATGCCGGCGTTGGTGAACATCAGCGTCGGGTCGTTGCGCGGCACCAGCGGGCTCGACGACACCACCTCGTGACCGTTCCTGCCGAAGCGCCGTGCGTTCACCGCCCGGCCGATCCGCCCGAACTCCATTTCCCGCGAGCCGCTCGCACGCTCCCGCAACCCAGAGCCCTGCAGCGAACAAACGGCGAAACAGGGCACCGGCCGGCGGGGTTCGTCTCGGCAATCCAGGTGGCGCCTTGCAGGGCAACCTCCGGAGGGAAGGACGCGCAGGCCAGACCGGCTCCGACGACATCGGTTCCAAGCAAGGCAAAGCGTTATTTAGCCGCCGGCCATGCGCCTGTCCAGCGGCGGCGGCCCGATCAGCGACACGCGCCGAGGCGACATTGCCGCTTTTGCCGCGCCGGACGTCTCAGCTCGCCACCGGGGTCTCGCGCGCCGCCCAGGCGTCAATCTCCACCTTCAGGGCGGGCGAGGCCAGCGCCGACACATAAAGCAGCGTCATGCAGGGCCGATGCTCACCGAAGACTGCATCGAACGCCAGCCGCCGACGATCCGCGTCGACATCGCCAACGAGATAAATCGTCAGTTTGACGACGTCACCGATCGCCATGCCGGCCGCCTCAAGGTTGCGGCGAAGATTGTCGAGCGCGCCCTCGATCTGGTCCACCGGGTCGGCCGGCAGGACGCCGTCGGGCCGCAGCCCGATCTGCCCCGACAGCACCAGCCATCGGGCGCCCGCTGTCACGTCGACCTGATGACTATAAGCGGCGACCGGCGCATGCACGCCGGCCGGATTGCGAAACTGCATGCCTGTTCCTATCGCGCCAGCGCAGGACGACGCCGGTTGCCAGCCCACCGCAATGGATGGCTGATTTCCGGCTGCCCCCCACAAGCCTCATTCGGCCTCACTCAGCGTCAGGCGGTGTTCCCTCAGCGTCATCCTCGGGCGCGCCCTTCAGGATGGAGTCGGCGATGACACCGGCATTCTGTCGGATGGCCGCTTCGATCTCGTTGGCAAGCGCCTCGTTGTCCCGCAGGAACTGCTTGGAGTTCTCGCGGCCCTGCCCGAGACGCTGGCTGTTGTAGGAGAACCAGGCGCCGGACTTCTCGACGATGCCGGCCTTGACGCCGAGGTCGATCAGTTCGCCCACCTTGGATACGCCCTCGCCATAGAGGATGTCGAATTCCACTTCCCGGAACGGCGGCGCCAGCTTGTTCTTGACCACCTTGACGCGGGTCTGGTTGCCGACGATCTCTTCGCGGTTCTTGAGCGCGCCGATGCGGCGGATGTCGAGGCGGATCGACGAGTAGAACTTGAGGGCGTTGCCGCCCGTCGTCGTCTCGGGGCTGCCAAACATCACGCCGATCTTCATGCGGATCTGGTTGATGAAGATCACCATGGTCTTGGACTTCGAGACCGAAGCCGTGAGCTTCCTGAGCGCCTGGCTCATCAGGCGAGCCTGCAGGCCCGGCAACTGATCGCCCATCTCGCCCTCGAGTTCGGCACGCGGCGTCAGCGCCGCCACCGAATCGATCACCAGCACGTCGATGGCACCGGAGCGCACCAGCGTGTCGGTGAAGCGCCTGCTCGCCGGTATCCGGCTGCGAGATCAGCAACTCGTCGAGGTTGACGCCGAGCTTGCGAGCATAGACCGGGTCGAGCGCGTGCTCGGCATCGATGAAAGCGCAGACGCCGCCGCGCTTTTGCGCCTCGGCCACGGTGTGCAGCGCCAGCGTCGTCTTGCCCGACGACTCCGGACCGTAGATCTCGACGACACGCCCCTTCGGCAGGCCGCCGATGCCGAGCGCAATGTCGAGACCGAGCGAGCCGGTCGGTATCGTCTCGATTTCCACCACCTGCCCCTTGCCGAGGCGCATGATGGACCCCTTGCCGAAAGCCCGCTCGATCTGCGACAACGCGGCGTCGAGCGCTTTGGTCTTGTCCATAGAGGTTCCTTCCACGAGGCGAAGTGAGTTCTGTGACACTGGCTTCGTTCCTTATTTCACGACCGTTCCGGGAATTCAAATTCCCGGCCAATGTACATGGTTTGTTCCTATTGGCAAGCGGCATATATGTCCTTGACGGGGAAATACAAGTTTGGTTTCGTTCTTGTCGTGTTCTAGTCTGGCCGAGAACGCTGTTAATGAGGGAGAAAAGCGCTGAGCGGGGGGAATCGAAGCAAGGGCTTGCGGCCGGTTTTGGTGGTCGGCGGCTGTCATCAGGACGTTCTCGGTCGAGCAGGCTTCACTTACGAGCCGGCAACGTCCTGCCCGGGCGTCGTGACGCGCCGTCCCGGCGGCGTGGCGCGCAACGTGGCGGTGCTGCTCGGACGGGCCGGCGTGCCTTGCCGCTTCATCTCCGTGGTGGGCGACGATGCGGCCGGTCACGAGCTCATGGCCGAACTCGGTGCCGCGGGCATCGACACCTCGGCCATGGTGTTGGATGCCGCAGGCCGAACCGGCACCTATCTCGCCATCCATGATGAGGCGGGCGAACTCGTCTCGGCCATTTCCGACCTCGGTCTCTATGACGGCTTCGTCCTGCCGCAAGCCGCGCTGGCCGCCAGCGGCGACCCGCTGGTGTTCGCCGATGCCAATCTCGCGGTTGGCGAACTCGGCCGGCTTGCCGCCGCCCATGGCGACCGGCTGGTGGTGGACGCCATATCGAGGGCCAAGGCGCCACGCCTGAGACCCCTCGTCGATTCGGGGGCGATGTTCATCTGCAACCTGCCGTCGGCGGAGTTGCTGGTCGGCCATTCGGTCAACCGGCCGGTTGAGGCGGCCGAACGGCTGGCGACGGCCGGCGCCCGGCGGGCGGTCGTCACCGGCGGGTCGAAGCCGCTGGCTATCCTAGAGAACGGGCGCATCACCGAGCTGGCGCCACAGCCGACCGAGGTGGTCGACGTCACCGGCGTCGGCGACGCCCAGACGGCTGGCCTTCTGCTGGCGCTGTCGGCAGGCGTCTCGCTGGTTGCCGCCGTCGGCGTCGGCATGGCGGCCGCCCGTGCCGCGCTCGCCACCGCTGGCGCGCTGCGCGAGCTGCCGGCCGGGGTGGTCGCGATGGCGATCGAGGCCAGCGTTGGCCAGACAACCGAGGCGTAGCCCGCGGGCCGCGCCAACCACCAGTTCCGCTTGTTTTCGCTGCGCTTTCGCCCCCCTCCCGGTCCCCGCCGAGACAGCATTCGTGCCGGGCGGGGAGATTGTCCGACCGTCGCGCAAAGGCGAGTCTTCCCTCTTTCACAAGCCACCCGTCTTGTCGTATAGAGCGTGGCTCGGAGATCCATCACCGCCGCCGACGTCGCGCGCCCGCTCCGTGGCCCTGTCGTGCGGCCACAATCGGAGTCATGATGGCATCCCTGCCAATCGTCTTTTCGCCTGAAGTCGAAGCCGCGCTCGCTGCCGGCAAGCCGGTCGTCGCGCTCGAATCCACCATCGTCACCCATGGCATGCCCTACCCGGACAACGTCGAGACGGCGCGTGCCGTCGAGGCCGAGATCCGCAGTCGCGGCGCCGTGCCCGCCACCATCGCCGTGCTGGAAGGCAAGATCCGCGTCGGCCTCGACGCCGACACGCTCGACCGGCTCGGCACCATGACCGGCGTCATGAAGCTGTCACGCGCCGACCTCGCCTTCGCGCTGTCCACCGGCCGGCCGGGCTCGACCACCGTCGCCGCCACCATGATCTGCGCCCGCCTCGCCGGCATCGACGTGTTCGCCACCGGCGGCATCGGCGGCGTGCACCAGGGCGCCGAGGAGAGCTTCGACATCTCCGCCGACCTCGAAGAACTCGGCCGCACGTCGGTGATCGTCGTCGCCGCTGGCGCCAAGGCCATCCTCGACCTGCCGAAGACGCTGGAAGTGCTGGAAACCAAGGGCGTGCCGGTGGTCGGCTACCGCACCGACGAGTTTCCGGCCTTCTGGTCGCGTGGCTCGGGCCTGAAGGCGCCGCTCCGGCTCGATTCGGCCGCCGAGATCGCCGCCTTCCAGAAGGCACGGCAAACGATCGGCATCGACGGCGGCATGCTGATCGCCAACCCGGTGCCGGAAACCGACGAAATCCCGGCGATCCGCATGCAGGGCTTCATCGCCGCATCGCTCGCCTCGGCCAAGGTCGCCGGCATTTCCGCCAAGGAAGTGACGCCCTATCTCCTCGCCGACATGTTCGAGCGCACCGCCGGCTCGTCGCTCAAGACCAACATCGCCCTGGTCATGAACAACGCCCGCCTGGCCGCTGACATCGCCACGGCGCTGAAGGCCTGATCGGCCGGCCGGGACGGGCTACCCGCTCCCGGCCGCCCTCTCGTCTTGGGGAGGAGGCAACGGTTCCGGCCCCTTGCACCAAGACCGGTCCGGCCGACGCCCGACCTATTCGGCCAGCGTCTCTTTCACCGTCGTCGCCAACTGCTTCAGCGAGAACGGCTTGGGCAGGAAGTTGAACTGTTCGTTCTCCGGCAGGTTCTTCTTGAAGGCGTCCTCGGCATAGCCCGAGACGAAGATGATCTTGAGGTCGGGTCGCGTCTTGCGCAGTTCCCTGAGCAGCGACGGCCCGTCCATCTCCGGCATCACCACGTCCGACACCACCAGATCGATCTTGCCGCCGACCTCGGCCATCACCTCCAGCGCCTCGGCGCCGGTCGATGCCTCGTGGACGGTATAGCCACGCGAGATCAGCGCCCGGGCGGCGAAGGCGCGCACGGCCTCCTCGTCCTCGACCAGCAGAATCGAGGCGGTGCCGGTCAGATCGGCCATCGGCGTCGCTTCGACGTTCTTTCTCGGCGCCGTTTCCAACGGCGCGTCGTGGCGCGGCAAGAAGATGTGGAAGGTGGTCCCGACCCCGAGTTCCGACACCGGATAGATATAGCCGCCGGTCTGCTTGACGATGCCGTAGACGGTGGAAAGGCCGAGGCCGGTCCCCTTGCCGACCTCCTTGGTCGAGAAGAACGGATCGAAGATCTTCTCCATGATCTCCGGCGTCATGCCCGAGCCATTGTCTTCCACCTCGATATGCACGTAGTCGGCAGCCGGCATGCCCTTGAAGCTATAGGTCGCGGCGCAGTGGGCGGCGGTGACGTTGGAGGTGCGGACCTCCACCTTGCCAGCCTTGGTCATGGCGTCGCGGGCGTTGACCGCAAGGTTGATGATCACCTGCTCGAACTGGTTGAGGTCGGCCATCACCGGCCAGAGGTCGCGGCCGTTGACCACCTTGAGCTGCACCTTCTCGCCGAGGAGCCGGCTCAACAGGTTGGACAGCTCGGCCAGCACGTCCGAGAGCACCAGCATCTGCGGCCGCAGCGTCTGGCGTCGCGAGAAGGCCAGGAGCTGCCGGACGAGGCCGGCGGCGCGGTTGGCGTTCTGCTTGATGTTCATGATGTCCTGGAAGGACGGGTCGGTCGGTCGGTGATTGTTGAGCAGCAGATCGGAAAAGCCGATGATGGCGGTCAGCACGTTGTTGAAGTCGTGCGCCACGCCACCGGCCAGCTGACCGACCGCCTGCATCTTCTGCCCTTGCGCAAACTGCGCCTCCAGCACTCGCTGCTCGGTGGTCTCGAGAGCGTAGACGATGGCCACCTCGCCATCGCCGGCCCCCTCCTCGACGGTCGACACGTAAAAGCGGGCCGAGCGGTCGCCGTCGCCGGGCAGCGACACGTCGATGCCGGAGATGTTGCCCTGCCCGTTCACCGCCGACACGATCGCCTCGGAAATCGCCTTCCGGTCGCGCTCGGCGACGACGTCGGCAAGGCGGCCGCGCGGAGCCGTGGCGTCCGGTCGGATCGAGGCCCCGAACAGGCGCATGAACGGCGCATTGTTGCGGCCGATGCGGCCTTCCTTGTCGATGGAGGCGATGGCAGCCGGCGTGTTGTTGAAGAAGCGCGTGAAGCGCACCTCGGCGGCGCGCAGCGATTCCGACACATCCTCGCCGGGCGAGCGATTGAGCACCAGCGTGCGGCTGTCGCCGACCGCCCCGTCGCCCCCCACCGGCACGCGGTGGATGATGCGGACCGGCAGGATCTGACCGTTACGCTTCATCATGTCGAGATCGACGATGCCGGTTTTCACCTCGCCCGAGGAGCCGCGGATGCCGTCGAGCAACGCCACGCCGTCGCCAGCGACGATTTCCTTCAGCGGCATGACGCCGGCCTCGAACTCGGCGAGGTCGTAGCCGAGCCAGTCGGTCAGCGTGGCGTTCATGTAGACGACGCGGCCGAGCGCGTTGGCCGACAGGAAGCCGGCCGGCGCGTGGTCGAGGAAGTTCACCGCCCGCTGCAGCGCCTGGAAGCTGTTTTCCTGCTCGTCGCGATCGCGGGTGATGTCGGCGACCTGCCAGACGTTGAGCGGCAGGGAAAGCCCCGGAAGTGGCCGCACGCGGATGCGGTACCAGCGGGCCGGACCATCGATGCGGCCGAGCGGATGGGCAACACGCAGCTCCTCCGTCGCCCGTCGCCCGTCGCGCGAGGCCTGCGCCAGACGGAAGATCACGTCGGCCGTGTCGGGGTCGCCGGAAAACACCCGTTCGACAGTGCGAACGTCGGCCGCCGCCTCGGCGCGAATCAACCGGCCGTAGGTGGCGTTGGCGTAGACGATGCGGCCGTCGCCGTCGGTGACGCAGACGCCATCGGTCATGGTGTCGAGGAAGCGCTTGGCGAGCTGTACCTGGCCGTCGTTGCGCGAGGACAGGCGGACGAGGCCGATGGCAATGGCAAACAGCGAGAACACGCCGATCACTGCCAACAGGCCGAGCAGGCCGAGCACGTAGGGCTCGGCGGCCGCCCGGTCGAGCACGGCGAACACGCCAGCGGCGGCCACCAGGGCCAGCGCCAGCGCGATCACCAGCCCGACGTTGCCGCCGCGCTCGGAGCGGTCGACGATCGGCGTTTCGATGGAGGGTGCCGACGGCTCGGTTTCGTTCATTCTACTGTTGCCCTGCCCGCCGGCACAGCGCGCGTGGGTCCGCTCGCCGTCCGGGAATCGTCTCTTCACGCATGATCTTTAGCAATCGCCAATCACGAGGCAAACGCTGACTTGCAGCTTTTCGCCGATCGGGGCCGATGATACCCGCTTTTGCGACCCGCTTGCGTCGCCGTGGGCGCTTTCAGGACCGCCAGTTCGCCTTTTTCTTGAGGTTCAGAACGTAGCCGACCACCTGCGCCACGGCCTTGTAGTGCTGCTCGGGGATTGTTTCGTCGAGATCGACGCTGGCGTAGAGCGCGCGGGCGAGCGGCGGGTTCTCGACGATGGGAACGTCGGCCGACTTGGCCATCTCGCGGATGCGCAGTGCCACTTCGTCAACACCCTTGGCGACGCAGATCGGCGCCGGTGTCGTCTCGTCATATTTGAGCGCCACCGCATAGTGGGTCGGGTTGGTCACCACCACCGTCGCCTCAGGCACCTTCTGCATCATGCGCTGTCGCGCCCGCTGCATGCGTAGCGAGCGGATGCGCCCCTTGATATGCGGGTCGCCTTCGGTCTGCTTGTGCTCGTCCTTGACTTCCTGCAGCGACATGCGCTGCCGGTGCATGTAGCGGAAGCGCGCCCACAAATAGTCGGCAGCGGCGATGAGAAACATCAGCGCCAGCATGAAGCCGAGCATGCGGAGCGCCATCGCTTTCGCCACCGAAAGCGTGCGGACGATGTCGATGGTGACCAGCGCGTCAAGCCGGTCGCGCTCCGGCCACAGCACGGCGGTCATCACCGCGCCAAGCGCCGCCACCTTCAAAAGCCCCTTGACGAAATTGGCCAGACTCTCCGGCGAAAACATCCGCTTGAGCCCACCGAGCGGCGACACCTTGTCGAGCCGCGGCTCCAGTGACTTCCACGAGAACACCATGCGGTGCTGGGCAAGGCTGCCAATGATGCCGCCGAGCGCCATCAGCACCAGCGGGAAGGAAAGCGCGAGCAGGAAGCCACCGACCAACACCAGATAGAGACGGCGCAGGCCGCCGCCGTCGATGGCGATCTCGGAGGAATGCTCGATGAGGCCGCGCAGGGACGGCAACAGCGCACTGGTCATTCCCGAGCCGGTGAGTCCGATCACGGCGGTCACGGCGACGAGCCCGAAGAAGGTACTCGTCTCCATGCTCTTGATGACGTCGCCCTGCTCGTGCGCCTGCTCGAGTTTTCGTTGGGTAGGTTCTTCTGTTTTGTCGCTGTCGTCGTCCGGACCGGCCATGCCGAGGATGGTGGCGATCAACGAGGCCAGGATGGCGAGGCCGATCGCGATGGTGAGCGGCATGGCCAGGAAGTAGACCTGGAACTGCGGCATCAGCTTCTGCAATACGCCGAGGCCGAGATTGTAGACGAGGGAGAACACCAGGAACGGCGCAGCGATCTGCAGCGCCGTTTTGAAGGACTCGGCGATGGTCAGTATGGCAGCGTCCTTGAAGTCGCCGATCGGCACCATCTCGCCGGGCGGAAACATGGTGTAGCTGCCGCCGATGCCGGCCAGCGCCACATGGTGCAGGTCGGTCACGAAGATGATTGTCACGCCCGTCACCGACAGGAAGGACGAGATGATGGCGCCTTGCTGACCCATGGTGGGATCGACGCTCTGGGCAAAGCCGAGGCCGATGTCGGAGGCAATGGCGGTACCGGCCGTCTGCACCACGCTCATCAGAAGGCGGGCGGTGAGGCCGATGGCAACGCCGATGATCACCTCGGCGATCAGCGCAAAGATCAGGCGGCTCATGTCGTTGGCGAGCCCTGTTGGCAGCCGGTTCGACAGGACCGGATAGAACACGGCGGTGAGCAGCAGCGCCAAGGTCAGACGGACGCGCGTCGAGATCGTCTGCTCGCCGATGCCGGGCATCAGCATCGTCAGCGCGCCGATACGGGCAAAAAGCAGGAGAAACAGCACCGTCACGTCAGGGAGGATGCGAATGGTCATCCGCGGACGATCCATTCCGAGATCGTCATCATGAAGCTGTTGAGCGAGTCCGCCATGAAGGGCAGCGCCAGGAGCAACACGATGAAGATGGACAGGATCTTCGGGATGAAGGCCAGCGTCTGTTCCTGGATCTGGGTGAGCGCCTGGAACAGCGACACGACAAAACCGACCGCGAGGCCGGCCAGCATCACCGGCGCCGCGATCTTGATGGTCACCCAAATGGCGGTCCGGGCCAGGTCGAGAACCTCAGCGCCACCCATTCCACCCGCTCCAAGCCGGCGCCGACGTCATATCGCCATGCGCATGATTTCTTCATAAGCCGAGATCACCTTGTCGCGCACCGACACCATGGTATCGAGCGCCACCTCGGCTTCCGACACGGCGGTGACGACATCGATGATGTTGCCCTTGCCGGCCATGTAGCTCGCCTGCTGGGCTTCCGAAGCGTTGCCCTGGCTGACCACCTGCTGCACCTGGTCGCGCAGCATGGCGCCGAAATCGGGCGACATCGCCCCGGTCGACAAGCCTGCCGCCGCTTCGCCAGCCTGCCCCGCTTGGCCGCGATTCGCCAGCCTCGTCATGGCGCCGTACACATTGCTGGCGTTAAGTGCAGTGGTCGTGAGCGCCATGATGGTGGTCCTTCTCGGAAACGCGCTCAGCTGCGCAGGATGTCGATGGTCTTCTGGAGCATGTTGCGCGTCGACGAGACCACGTTGAGGTTGGCCTCGTAGGTGCGCTGGGCGCTCTGCATGTCGACCATCTCGATGAGGGGCGACACGTTGGGGTACTTGACGTTGCCGCTCGCATCGGCCGCCGGGCTATTCGGCTCGTACTTCGTCTCGAAGTCCGTACGGTCGGGCACCACCCTGCCGAGCCGCACCATCTCGGCCCCGAGTTCCTTGTTGAACGTCGAGGTGATGGTGGGAATCTGGCGGCGGTAGGGGTCGCCGCCCGGCGTCGAGGCGACCGAATCGGCGTTGGCGACGTTCTCTGCGATGATGCGCATGCGCCCGGTCTGCACCTTGAGGCCGGCGGAAGAGATCATCAGCGTCTTCAGAAAATCCATGGTCTTGCCTCACTTCTTGCCGACGGCGGTCTTCAGCAGACCGAGGCTGCGCTGGTAGAGCGACGTCACCGTCTGGAAGTCCATCTGGTTGCTGGTGACCTTCATCATCTGGTCTTCGAGCGATACCGCATTGCCATCCGGCTTCACCTCGTAGCCGCCGACCGTCTCGGAGCGGAACGGCGTGCCGTTGCCGATCACCGGTCCGGCGATGTGCATTGGATTGGTGAGCATGGTGGACACACCGGCGTCACCGTCGCCCTCGACCGCCATGCGGAAGAAATCGGGGGCTTTGATATCTCGCGCCGTGTAGCCCGGCGTCTCGGCATTGGCGACGTTTTCGGCAAGCACCTTCTGCCGCGTTTCGTGGAAACGCAGTTTGCCTTTGAGAGCCTGCAGGACCGGCAGATCAGTCATCGACATTGAGGAACTCACCGGAAGCGGCGACCGTTTGGCCACCTATTGCGCCGCCAGGGAAAGCGGTGCCTGAAAAGTCGCGAGCCGGCACAAGGATTCGCAACCTGAAAACCATAGGCAATATTTGCCGACTGCTTGGTTAATGAATGGTTAACAATCCATTCTTCTGCCTGCAGAGAGACTTGAAAAACGCCCGATTTGGCTGATAGCTGAGAAAAGTGCCAAATGGGCCTATGGTTGCGCTCTGCAACGGCCGGTCGGCGAAGGGTGTCGGAGCAGTACGAATCGATGTGAGCGGCGGCGGGAGACGTTTCCGAATAATTTCCCATTTCGAGATAAACGAGCTATCGGCTTGACGAACTGGCGCCTTCAACGAAACGGGTCTTGAGTGGAAAAGTAAGATGCAGGATTTGCTGGTAACTTGGTTTGGCGACACGGGAGCAACCGTCGTGCGCTACGCCGTAGCCCTCGCGGTGGTGATCGGACTGCTGCTGCTGCTCCGCTGGGTTCTCCGCAATTATGCCGTCGGCGGCCAGCTGTCGATCGGTCGGAGCCGCCAGAGCCGGCTGACCGTCGTCGAGCAGGTCGCCGTTGATCAGCGCCGCCGGCTCCTGCTGGTGCGCCGTGACAACGTCGAGCACCTGATCCTGATCGGCGGCGGCAACGACCTCGTCGTGGAGCCGACCATCATCCGCGGCGTGCCGGTTGGCAGCCTCGGACGGGTGACCCGCCCTGCCTCCTCTTCGCCGACCGCCGCCGAGGACGTCGAGACCCCTGCCGCCGCCACGCCGGCCGTCGCGACGGTAGCGCCGGCGGCCGAAGCACCTGCCTTCACCCGCCCCGCGCCGGTTCCACGCCCGGCTCCGACCGTCGAGCCCACCCGCCCCGCCTTCCCCTCGCATGTTGCCGGCGAACACCCGAAGGCAACGTCGATCCAGGCCCGCCTCAACCGCGCCCCGCCCCGACCGACCGACGCCGGCCGGGCTGCGCCCGCCTCGCCCTACATCCCGCCGGAAGCCCATCGGGTCGAGCCGACGATAGCGCCCATCTCGCCGATCGTGTCTGACAAGTCCGCCGAGGACAGGCCGATATCCGAGGCCCCGCGGGCCGAGCGCCGGGTCGCCGAACCGCCGCGCGCCATGCCGGCCGACGAACCCGCACCCCAGGACGATGGGTCCGGCTTCGACGATCTCGCTCGCCAGCTCGACGAAGCGCTGAAGAGCGAAATCGAAGACATGAAGATCGAGGCCGCGACGCCGACGATCGAGCCACCCGCCATCGCAGAGCCGGCGCCGAAGGTCGAGCCGCCCAAGCCGGCCCCGTCGGCGGCCTCCGCCTGGCTTCGCCCCCGCCCGGCCCAGGCACCGCGTCCGTTCGTGCCGCGCGAACCGGCCCCGCCGCGTGAGGCAGCGCCGGTCGCCCAGCAGCGCCTGCGGCCGCCCGTCGTGGAACCAAGGACCGTCGAGCCGCCGGCCGAGCCCGTCGTTGCGCCGGAGCCGGTGGTGACGCCGCGCGCCACCGACACGCCGACCGACGCCCCGGAGGACGATGGCCGCGGCGGTGCCGACTTTTCCTCGCTGGAGAACGAGATGGCCCGCCTGCTCGACGAGCTGGCCGGCGATTCCAAGGGAAAACGCTGAGCGCCTCCCCGCTTTCGCTGGCTGCCGCCTTGAGCCATCCGCCTGCCGGGGCGACAGTATCCCGGAAAGCTGGATGATTCGCGTCTGGCCGCGACCGGGCGCACCGCGCGTCGGTCCTTTTGGATAGGTGCGATGGCGACGGACGACGGCAGGGCGGACGAGCGACAGACGGCCGCTCCGGCGGCAAGGCGCCGCTCGGGCGTCTGGCGCCTTGGCGCCGCCCTTTTCTGCCCTCTTCTGCTCGGTCTTCTCTGGCTCGGCCTGTCCGCCGGCCTGGCGTCCGCTCAGGATGTCAGTATTTCGCTCGGCGAAGGATCGACGCTGACCGAGCGCGCCGTGCAGCTTGTCGGCCTGCTCACCGTCCTCAGCCTTGCGCCGTCGATCGTCGTGATGATGACGTCGTTCACGCGCATCGTCGTGGTGCTGTCGCTGTTGAGAACGGCCATCGGCTTGCAGTCGGCGCCGCCCAACGCCGTGATGATCTCGCTGGCGCTGTTCCTCACCGCCTTCATCATGGCTCCGACCTTTCAGGAGGCCTACACCAATGGCATCGAGCCGGTGGTCAACAATCAGATCGAGCTGACCGAAGGCTTCACCCGCACCATGCAGCCGATGCGCGCCTTCATGCTGGCGCATACTCGCGAAGCCGATCTGCGCCTGTTTGTCGACCTCGCGAACCTGCCGCAGCCGGAAAGCCAGGATGACCTCGAGACGCGCATCATCATCCCGTCCTTTATGATCTCCGAATTGCGCCGCGCCTTCGAAATCGGCTTTCTGATCTACCTGCCCTTCCTGATCATCGACATGGTGGTATCGTCGATCCTGATGGCCATGGGCATGATGATGCTGCCACCGCAGGTGGTGTCGCTGCCGTTCAAGCTGATCTTCTTCGTGCTCGTCGATGGCTGGGCGCTGATCGCCGGCAGTCTGGTGCGCAGCTACGCAAGCTGAGGCCGACACTCGACCAACGGCGCGTTCATATCTCGAAGCGGCGGGTGCGCCGCGGCTTCAGCCCGCTTTGGGCGTGCCGCCGGCGTCGACCGACGCATTGGTTTCGGCCGGTTTCGGGACGGTGGTCCCATCAGCAGGCAAGACCATGTCCGGCTTGTCGCCCGCCTCGATGTCGAGATAGCGCTTGCGATAGTCGGCCAGGAAGCTGCGCACCGTGTCGGCGTTGGCGATCGACTTGACGATACTCTCGAAATCGCTGCCGCTCGCCACGATGGGGCCGGTCACGGCATCGAAAGCGGACCCATTGGCGGTCGGGGCCATCTTCTCGGTATATTTGGACCGGAGCCGATCGACGCTCATGCGGTCGCCGGCCAGTGTGTAGGCGATGCCGGCCTTGAGCACGGCCAGTTGCTCGCTGTCGCTGAGCGGCATCGCGTCGGTCCAGCGGGCGCTGAGCATGCGCTCGTAGGCCGTCCCCGCCTCGGCATAACGGTCGGCCGACCACAGGATGTCGGCCTCAAGGCGGCCGATCTCGACGCCATCGAGCGGCTGCAGCACTTCGAGCGCGCCATCGGGGTTGCCGGACTCGGCCATCGCCTTGGCCTCGACGGTGCGCCGCTGCCGCTCGATGGCCACCGGCAGCGAGGACTGTCGGGTGGTCGACAGCGTGAACAGCGCCTTGTCGGCGCGATGGTCGAGAAGATAGACGAGTGCCAGGTCGGCCGCCACCTGGGCGCGCGCCGCGCCGCGCAGCCGGTTTTTCACCTGATAGTCGAGCAACGAGGCCGCCTGCTGCAGCAAGTCGACCTCGACAAGGCGGTCGGCGAGTTTGCGCACCATCGCGTCGCCCCGGCGCCCGCTGGGCGTCAGCTCGCGATAGTCATAGTAGAGCGATAGCGCCTGCACGGGGCTGAGGTCGGAGTTCTTCTTGTCAAGGAAGACCTGCGAGAAGGCCGCCTGCATCTCCTCCGTCATCTGGCGGGAGGTGGTGGAGTTCGGGTTGACCTGCTCGGCAACGCGCATCACCTCGAAGGCGCGGCGGTAGTTGCCTTTTTCGATCGAGTAGTGCCCAAGCAGGCGCAGTGTCTTGAGCTCAAGTTCATCACCGCGCCAGGAGACGGCCAGTTGCTCCAGCCGGTCGATGGCCTGATCGAGGGTGATGAGACCCTCGCGCCGCTGGAGCTGCACCAGACGATAGGTGGCCTCGGCGGCGACCGGCCCCTTATCCTCGCGCACGATGTTGGAGAGCAGCGCCACGGCATCCATGGCATGGCCAGCCGCGTCGCGTGCCAGGGCGTTGAGAAGGTCGAGCCGGGCGCGCTCGTTGGCGCCGACGCTGCTGGGATCGAGCTTCGCCAACAGATCGCGCGCCGTCGTATAGTCTTTGAGATCAATCGCCGAGGCGATGTGGCTCAGCGCATAGCGCCGCTGGATGATTGGCGGAAAACTGCCGATCACCGCGTCACCCTTGGCAAACTCGGCAACCGCCTCCTCATGCCGGCCGAGATCGCTGAGCGCCATCGCCTTCCACACGGCGGCGTCGGGGCTGTCGTTGAACTCGTGGCGTTCCAGAAACTTCAGCGTCTGCTCTGGCCGATAGGTAAAATACTCGCCACCCGCCCTCAGCGCGGCCATGCGGCTCGAAGCGGTTTCCTCCGGCGCCAGCTTGCCGACGAGGTCGAGCATGCCGGTGGTCTCCGGGCCGAGCCCCTCGGCCAGCGAGAACGTCGCCGCCTTGTACCAACGATCGACGCGCTCGGGCAGGTCACGCGCCTGAGTGATCTCGGTCAGCAGCTTGTGATGGGCTTGCCAATAGCCGGCCGTGTCGGCCTTGTAGGCATCGCCGAAATCGATGAAGGCCGCCTTCCGGGCGACCGACGAGCCGAGCGCCGCCGGCAGATCAAACAGCGTCGCCTTTTTCTCCTCGGCAATCGTCGACACGGCGAGCCCGCCGGGCCGGCCGATCGACACCAGGATGCCGTCTGAGGTCACTGCGAGGTCATCGACCCTCGGCAAAAGGGCGAGGCCATGGATCGAGGCGAGCGCGTCCAGTTCGGCAAACGCGTGCGGCTTGACGAGGCCGCGCGCCTGCCCCCGGCCGGTCACGACGATGACGGTGTCCTCACTCTGCGGATCGGTCAGTTTGTGGATGCGCGACACCGGCCCGAAGGGAATGTCGAGCGACTTCGACCCGTCAGGATGAACCTGCCGGCCAATCGACAGAGGCCGGGTTGGATCGGAGACCAGCTCGCCGATCGTCACCACCCATTTGGGACCATCCGGGCTCATGGTCGACACGAAGCGCTCGGTCATCTCGATGCGGATGAGCTGGGCGCCATCCAGCGCCGTCGGCTCGATGCTGCGGGCAAAGCCGACGAAGGCGTCCTGCAGCGTGGCAGCATCAATTGGCGCCGCGTCGTCAAACACCATCCAGAGCGTGTTGTCGCGCATGAACAGCGCCGCGCCAACCTCTGTCTTGTAGGGGAAGGTGATGTGGACAGCCTGACCGACGCGCTCGGACTCGACGCGGATGACGCCGTCCACCAGCGTCCGGGCCACCGCGTTTTCCGGTAGTTCGGCAAGGTCGGCGTGTGGCTTGCCCGTCGGGGAGACGATGACCGGCCGCGCCGCCGCACCATCGACGGCATGGTCTGCTGGACCAGCCATATGGTCCGGCGCTGCGGCCACCGGTTCGACCGCAGGCGTGGGGTCGGCCGCCGCGACGTGATCGGCTGCCGGAGTCTCGGTGTGAGGCGCCGCACCGTCGTGCGCCGAGGCAGCACCGTCCTGAGGCGCGGCTGGCACCGCATGCTGACCAGCAGGCGCCGTCGTTTCGGTCACCGGGTGGTCCGTGCCTTGGGCCGGGACAGCGATGTCCTGCGTGGCGGCTGGCGCGGCTTGATGGCCAGCCTGAGGCGACGCGCCGGCCACCGGGTGGTCCGTGCCGTGCGCCGGGGCATCTTCCCCGCCAGCGCTCACCGCCTGCGTCGCGCCGGCCGGAACCGCCGGCAGCGGCGACACGGCCGCCTGCAATGCGCGGTCGAGCGACGTCATGGCGGCCGGGTTATCCGGACCACGGACGTCGACGACGTAGCTGTCGTCATCCTTGTAGGCGCGGACGTCGGCGATGCTCTCGGCCATCACGTGGACGGTAAGGCCCTGTTCGCCCTGCTCGGCGGTGATGTCGGTGACAAAGGGCGGAGGATTGGCGCGGATCGCCGTCAGATCCGGCGTCGCCACCCGATTGAAGCGAAGGTCGACGCCGAGATCGGTGCGGCGGAAATCGACGTCGAACGGCACATTCCACTTGAAAGTCAGGCGACTGAAGGTCGGTGCCCGCGCGGCCGATACGTCGACCCGGATCGGCTTTTCGGTCTCGGCGATCAGCCGTTGTGCTGCCGCTGCCGCTTTGGCCATGTCGTCGGCCTTCTTGGCAAGGTCCGTCACGACCTGGTCTGGCAGGCGCGGCGGTTCGCCTTTCCAGCCTCCTGGCAGGAAGTCGACGAACAGTTGCGGCCCCGCCTCCATCACGTTGACCTTGACCGAGCGTGCCAGCGCCATGCGAACGCCAAGGCCGTCGGGATCGGTGCGCACGATCAGCACGTAGTCGGCGAGCCTGGTCACCGCCGCTTCGGCGTTGACGACGACCGGTTGATCGAACTGGATGACCAGCACGCCACTGTCGGACGTCACCTTGTGCGGTGGCAGGAGGTTGAGGTTCGGGAAGGTCAGCACCATGCGGCCAAAATCGGGACCAGGCCGAAAGTCGACGGTCACCGGCTCGGCGGCCGGCTGGGTCTGTGCCACACTCGGCGAACCAGCCATCGCAAGGCATAGCGTCACCGCGACGGCCGCCAAACGGGCCGTCGATCGGACACACACCACCACCTCACGCACCAACCGGGTAAAACGCATGAACACACCCCGACGGCGCCGGGATACACCGACGCTCTCGGAGCCTAAGGGACATGCGCTTAATTTGCGGTTACTTCTGCCCGGAAAACCAATGGATTTTCGGCAAAGAGCGGCGCTGCGGGCTGCCGGTCACTGCCCGGACTGCGCCGGCATGATCTGTGGCAGTTGCGAGGCGTCGGTCGGGGAAGCCCCGGCGTCCTCCGGCATGGATCCGAGCGTGGGCGCCACCTGTTCCACCTGGACGACCACCCGCTTCTGCGTCTGCTGGGCTCCAACCATCAGGCCGGTGATCCGGCTGGCCTTTTCCGGATCCATGGCTGCCATGATCGGTGACAGCTTGCGAGGGCTCATGTGAGCTGCGAGCTCGAGCAGCGTGCCGGTGTCGAGCTTGTCGAACACAGCGGCCGCGGCCTTCGGTTTCATGCCCTCGTAAAGCGACACCAGACCGGCCATTTGCTCGTTCGCGGCGGGCGGCGCAGCGGCCGCTGGCGCAGCCGCCGCAGTTCCCGCCGTCGGCGGCGTGGATGCTGGAGTGGCCGCCGGAGCAGAGGCTGGCGTGGCGCCAGCCGCACCGGCACCGCCCAGTTGGGACTCGATGGACTGCAACTGGTTCAGCCGTTCGGTAAGGCGCTTTTCCGCCGCCTCGAGCAATTTGGTCCGGAGGCCGAGATCCTGCTCGCGCTTGTCGAGTTCGTCTCGCCGCACGGCAAGGCCTTCGAGGATTGCCCGTTCCGACGAGCCGATCGGTGGCGAATACTCCTTCGGCCGCTCGGTGTAGACGTCGGTATTGGCCTTGGCGCCCGCGCCGCCATGCCCACCCTCGGCGGGTGCGGCATGACCAGCATCGCCAGCCGGAGCGGCCTCATGCCCCCCCGCCTCGGCGGGCGCGGCGTGGCCGGCGTCAGCGGCTGGAGTGGCCTCATGGCCGCCCGCCTCAGCGGGCGCAGTTTGGCCGGCGTCGGCGGCCGGCGTGGCCTCGTGGCCGCCCGCCTCAGCGGGCTTTGCTTCGGTCGGCGCAGCGCCATGAGCGGCATCGCCTGCCGGGGCCGCCTCGTGCGCCGCACTCCCGGCGTCGCCAGCCGGCGCGGCATCCTGACCGGCCGCGGCGGGGGCATCGCCATGTCCCTCGGCCGGCGCGTCACCATGACCGGCAGCCGGCGCTTCACCGTGCCCGGCCGCCTTCTCCTGTTCCGCCTTCAGCTTGTCATACTCGCCGGACAGATCGATAGGCGCCGTCAGACGCTCGACGGCCGACGCGTCGGCGCCACCGCCTGTGCCGGTTGCCGCCTCGCCCTCTGCCGGAGCCTCGCCGCCCGACGCAACCGCCAGCTGTGGCCCGACCGCCACAGGCCCCACCCCCATCACGAAGCCAAGCACCTTCACGGCGAGCAAGGCCGTGACGGCGATCAGTACCAGCGGGAGCAGGCGGATCTTCTTCACGCAGCGGCCTCCCGCTTGCCGCGCCGCAGCGCTGACAGGCGCTCCGCCGCCGCCTCGGCCGCTGCCTTGAGACTCCGCGCCGAGCTGTCACGCACCACCGGCTCGGACTCGATGTCCCCCATCGGAGCAACCGCGCCCGTGCGCGCCGCACCAACTATGGCGCCGATCCTTTTCACGATCTCGTTGCCGGCGCTGAGCCGGTGGTCGAGATCCCCGAGCAATGTTTCCGCCGCCAGCATGCGGCCGCCCAGTGCCCGCTCGCATTCGGACGCCGTGGCCTTCAGGCCGAGAATCGCCCGCTCGGCGATCTCGGTGGCGGTGATCAGCTCGGAAATCGTGGCGCGCAATATCTCCTCGTCGGCCCTCAGTCGCGTCAGGCGGCGGTTGAGGATGGCGCAATAGACGATGGTAAGCGCGAGAAGGACGGCGACGACGACCTCGATCGCCACGCCGAGATTGAGGCTGGAGGTCATGTGTTCTGCATCTCCTTCTGAACCGCGCGCTCGAAAGCCGCCAGCGTCATGCGCGGCCGCCTCAGGTTCCTGTTGATCTTCACCGATACCTTGTCACCGAGCCGGCCGATATTGCCAGACGTGATGTGAACGTCGCCGCACTTGATGGCGACAGGATCGTCCGGTGACACGCCAAACAACAGCGTCTGGCCCACCTCGAGGTCCATCACCATGGACAGCGGCAGTTCCTCCTCCACCAGCACCGCATCGACCTCGATGTCGGCGTTGTAGATCTCGGTGGCGAGATGGCCTTCCCAGATGTTGTCACGGCCAAACTTCTCACCCATGATCATCTGCAACAGAAGGTTGCGGATGGGTTCGATGGTGGCATAGGGCAGCAGCATCTCGACGAGGCCGCCGCGATCTTCCATGTCGACGCGGAACTGAATGAGAATGCAGGCGTTGGCCGGCCGCGAAATCGGCGCAAAGCGCGGATTGGTCTCGAGGCGTTCCAGCGTGAAGTTGATCTGGGTGAGTGGGGCGAACGCCTTCTCGCAGTCGGCGAGCAACAGATCGATCATCCGCCGCACGAGGTTCATTTCGATCGTCGTATAGGGCCGCCCTTCGACGCGGATCGCCGAGGTGCCGCGGCCGCCGCCAAGCAGCACGTCGATGATCGAGTAGATCAGCGAGCTGTCGACCGTCATCAGGGCGTAGTTGTCCCACTGCTCGGCCTTGACCACGGCGAGGATGGCCGGCAGCGGAATGGAATTGAGATAGTCGCCAAAGCGCACCGACGAGATGCCGTCGAGCGACACTTCGACGTTGTCAGAGGTGAAGTTGCGCAGCGTCGTCGTCGTCTCCCGCACGAAGCGATCGAAGACGATTTCCAGCATCGGCAGCCGCTCGTAGGACACGAGCGCCGAGTTGACCAGCGAACGGATGCCGCTCTGCTCGGTCGAGACGTGGTCCTCGACATTGAAGCCGAGGAGGTTGTCGATT
>JAGSYU010000018.1 GCA_018262575.1 Pseudomonadota bacterium
GACGCAGCGCCAGGCGCAATTCGAGCGCCAGCAGGCGATGCTCGCCAAGGAGATCAAGTTCATCGAGCGCTTCAAGGCGCGCGCCTCGCACGCGGCACAAGTCCAGAGCCGCGTGAAGAAGCTGGACAAGATCGAACGGGTGGAGCCGCCCCGGCGACGCCAGTCCATCCAGTTTGAATTCCGCACCCCGCCACGCTCTGGTGAGGATGTGGCAAACTTCAAGAATGTTCATAAGGGCTATGGCGGCACGCCGATCTATGCCGGGTTCGATTTCCAGCTGCGGCGCAAGGAACGCTGGTGCGTGCTGGGCGCCAACGGCGCCGGGAAATCCACGTTGCTGAAACTGGTGGCCGGCGCGACCGAGCCGGACCAGGGCACCGTGACCATCGGCAGTAGCGTCAAGATGGGCTACTTCGCGCAGCATTCCATGGATCTGCTGGACGGCGACGAGACGGTTTTCGCCTCGCTGGACGGGTCGTTCCCGCAGGCGGGACAAGGTGCTCTGCGCACTCTCGCCGGTTGCTTCGGCTTCTCCGGCGACGATGTCGAGAAACCCTGCCGCGTGCTCTCCGGCGGCGAAAAGGCACGGCTGGTCATGGCCAAGATGCTGTACGACCCGCCGAACTTCCTGGTGCTCGACGAGCCGACCAACCATCTGGACATGGCAACGAAGGAAATGTTGGTCGCCGCACTCTCAACATTCGAGGGCACCATGCTGTTCGTGTCGCATGACCGCCACTTCCTGGCGGCCCTCTCCAACCGCGTATTGGAACTGACGCCCGAGGGCATCCATCAGTTCGGCGGCGGCTACACCGAGTATGTGGCGAGCACCGGCCAGGAAGCGCCGGGTCTTCACCCTGGCGGTTAGCGGGGCTCGTGAAGAAGGGCGGGGATAGCGATGATGGCACTCGGCATTACGCTTCCCATCGCTGCCGATCGGGTCTGGAAAACCTGGGATTTTTCATTTCATATGGTCCCAGATCTGCCCGAATTGCTGACTGTGGGCTGACAGCTGGCCCGGCTTTTCATCGTTTCCCCCGGTTTCGGCGGGGCGTGGGCATTCCGGCATGGCAAGTGGTCCGTCACACGTCGGGCCTGGTCCCGCCCCTGTGCATGAAACGATCATCGAGGAGACGCCTCGATGCTGGCTGCACGACATCCGCTAGGTCTGAGCTATTCCTGGTGCTCGGAAATCACGGCGAGAAAGATGACGCCATAGCGATTGAGTTTGGCCTCTCCGACGCCTGGGATCTTCGCCATCTGCGACCGTGAGCCGGGGCGCGCGGCCGCCAGTTCGATCAGTGTCTTGTCGTGGAAGATCACATAGGGCGGCACATTCTGCGCGCGGGCGAGTTCAGTGCGTTTTTCGCGCAGCGCCTGGAACAGCACCTGGTCGGCCTGGGGCAAGATGGATGAGGCCTGGGAGTGGGCACCCTTGGCTCGTGCGGCCTGCGGCTTTGCCGGCACACGCAGCATGAGCGTTGGCTTTTCTCGCAGGAACTGCCGGCCGGCCTCCGAGATCGACAGCCCGCCATGGCCGGTCAGGTCGACATCAACAAGGCGAAGCGCGATCAACTGGCGCAGGATGGCGCGCCAGGTACGGCTGTCATGCTCCTTGCCGATGCCATAGGTCGAGATTTGGTCGTGGCCGAACTGGGCAATGCGCTCGTCCGAACCGCCCAGCAGCACCTCGACAATGTAGGCCTGACCGAAGCGTTCACCGGTCCTGTGGATGCAGGACAAAGCCTTCAGCGTCGCGACGGTCCCGTCGAAAAGTTCTGGCGGCTCCGCGCAGGTGTCGCAGTTTCCACAAGGTTCGGACTGGTCGCCGAAATAGGACAGCAGCACCTGACGGCGGCAGCCCGCTGTCTCGGCAAGGCCTAGAAGCGCGTCAAGCTTCTGTCGCTCCATGCGCTTGCGTTGCTCGGGGGCGTCAGACTCCTCGATGAAGCGGCTGCGCAACGCGATGTCTTCGTGGCCGTAGAGCATCAGCGTGTCTGACGGCAGGCCGTCGCGGCCGGCGCGACCGGTTTCCTGATAATAGGCCTCGATGCTGCCGGGCAGATCGAGATGGGCGACGAAGCGCACGTCGGGCTTGTCGATGCCCATGCCGAAGGCGATGGTGGCCACCATGATGACGGCCTCTTCGCGCTGGAAGCGCGTCTGGTTGGTCTGGCGGGCCGCCTTGTCCATGCCGGCGTGATACGACAGCGCGGTATAGCCCTGGTCGCACAGCCAGGCCGCCGTCTCTTCCGTCTTTCGCTTCGACAGGCAGTAGACGATGCCGCTTTCGCCCGTGTGCTCCTTCAGGAAGCGCTTCAGCTGCGCCCTCGGATTGTCCTTCTCCGCCATGGCGTAGCGGATGTTCGGTCGATCGAACCCGGCGATGAAGGCATCGCTTTCGGCAATCTGGAGATGCGATAGGATCTCGGCGCGTGTCGGCGCGTCGGCCGTCGCCGTCAGTGCCATGCGCGGCGTGTCGGGGAATTCCGTGATGAGAACATCGAGTTGACGGTAGGAGGGACGGAAATCATGCCCCCATTGCGACAGGCAATGCGCTTCGTCGATGGCGATCAGCGACAGCGGCGTGCGGTGCAGCAAGTCCAGAATGTCGGGTCTCAGCAGCGTCTCGGGCGCCACATAGAGGAGATCCAGCGCGCCGCTCGATATGTCCCGCCACAAGGCGTGCCGCTCGTCGCCCTGCAGGTCGGAGTTGAGCGCGGCGGCCTTGACGCCCGCCTGGCGTAGCGCCGCCACTTGATCGGCCATCAGGGCGATCAACGGCGAGACGATCAGGCCCATGCCGGGCCGGGCCATCGCCGGTATCTGGTAGCAGAGGGATTTACCGCCACCCGTCGGCATCAGCACAAAGGCGTTGTTGCCGGCCATCACATGGTCGACGATGTCCGCTTGGGGGCCGCGAAAGGCGTCGTAGCCATAGACGGTTTTCAGAATGTGCAGGGGAGAGGCGGTCACAGCGGCTCGGAGAAGAATCGGAAGGGTGAGGTGTCATAACAGCTTTGCCATCGGCCTGCCCGTATGGAGGTAACTCGACGTTGCATCGGCTTTGGTTCCCAAAAGCGCCGACGGCCCGCATCGTCAACGCCGTGTCGCCCGGTTTCAAACAGCCCTCAATGGTTTCGAAGGGACGGAGACGGTGGAGCAAGGCGCCGCCGAGGCGGTGCGCATAGCGCTGGTGGGTTCGGACGGGCCTGCCGGGACTATCACCTCGGCGGGTAGGACGATCCCGTGGTGACGAGCCGCCATCCGTGCGGATGAGAAAAGCGATGAGGTGCTTTCGCGCCTGCCTACGCCTTCAGAACCTTGCGCAACGAAGCCTCGATCTCGCCGCCGCAATAGGCATCGCCATAGTCTTGCCGGGCCTTGGCGGCCAGTGCGGCGAGCGGCGGCAGGTTAGTCACTCGGCGCGTCAGACCCGCCGTCATGGGCGCTGCTTCCTCAAGGATCGTTTTGATTCCGTCGAAGCGGTCGGCCATCGTCGACCATAGGGTCGCGGTCACGACATCGGCGATCCATTTCCTGAGGCGGGGGACGAAGCTCTGCCAGCGATCTTCCGTCCACATCTCTCGGCCGCCATCCAGGGTGATGTCGTCGATCACGTCATTGGCGTCGTTGACGATCTTCATGGTCATGGCCCGAAGGGCGGCTGTGCCGGGCATCAGCCCCAGTGTTTCGCCGAGATAAAGGACAATCGCCGGCATCTCGGCAACGGCAAAGTCCGTCGCCTTGTCGACCAGCAGCGGCGGCCCCATGAAGGGAACCGGCATGCGGTCGACCGGCCCGGCCATCAGGCTTGAAATCGCGGCATCGCCGCCTTCGGTCCAGGTTTTCCCGGCATAGGCCAGCACGGCACGCACGAACTGCCCCCGGAACGGGACGGACCAATAGTAGAGGTCATAATCGGACATGGTTTGTCCTCCATCGCGCGATCAGCCGATCCATGATGACAAGCTCGGCGGCGACCCTGCGATCGTCGCCGAGCAATTGGATTAAGGCTCGAGGAAGACAGAAGCTGACATCATCCTCGATCTGCGGGCGGTCGCTTAGTCGTCGCGCAGCTTGCCACCCAGCGCGGCAGCGGCGCTGGCGATGAACGCGCCGATGACCAGCGACAACGCGGCCATCAGGGCAAAGGTGGCACCAGCCTTGCGGGTGGCGTCGGCGGCTTCCTGGGCCTTGGTCTTGGCCTGCTCGGCCTGGGCGAGCACCGCGTCGACCCGCGCCGTGGCTTCGGGTTCAGCAAGACCGGTACGGGCTGCGACGAGCTGGCCAAGGTAGGTCTTGTCGGCCGGTGAGATTTCACCGGTGGCGGCGCTGGCGATCAGGATACGCGAGGCCTGTGCGGCCGTGGCGGCATCACCTTCAGCGCCCGGAGCGGCAAGGCGAGCGGGATCGGTGGGACGGAACAGGCTGTCGACGAAATAGGAGGTCGCGGCGCTGCCGGTACTCTCGTCGGCGCTCGACGCCGCGCCGGCGGAGGCCCCCATGGCCGCGCCAGAGGCGACGTTGGAGGCCGCCTGTACGCCCGTGCCGACCGCCGACATCAGGCTGGAACTCGCCATGCAGATGACAAGAAGCGTCGCCAGAGCCCAGGCCAGAAAGCCATGCGCCGTGTCGCGGAAGAAGGTTTCGTCGGTATGGACGCCGATCCACCGGGTGCGCAACCGACCCGTCATGTAGCCGCCGAGGGCGGACGACAGCCATTGCACGACGATCAGCCAGATGGCGGCGGACACCGCGAAGGTGGTGATGCTGGCGCCCTGGTTCGCCCAGGGGGACACCATCGTCAGGCCGAGACCGGAACCGAGAAGCATCAGCACGAAGGTGAGGGCGGCGGCCGAGACAGCACCGGCGATGATTGCGCTCCAACTGACGGCCGAGGAGAAAGACACGACGGCGGGTGTATTGTCGGGGGCAGAGAAAGTGGCGGCCATGATGTTCTCCTGTCGCGCGGGATGGCGGAATGTCCACATCCATGAATGGTCTTCTGCCGCAAGTTCGGCCGTTGCGAGCGACGATCACGCCGAGCCGGCGTGTCGCATCGGGCGAACTTTGCGGCGATGAGAAGACCACGGCTAATAAGCGCCCGGGACCGAAAAAGGTTCCGTCCGATGGTAACTTGGGTTTCCTGCGGCGAGGCCATGCCGACGGCGGGACACCGATGACACGGCTGCCGTCCGCGTCGCCGCCCGGCCGGCGCTACTCAAGTGGTGCGAGGGGGAGAGGAGGGGTGGCCGCTTCCGCCTTCAGCCAGTCGCCGAACGACCGGACCAGCCGCGAGCGAACCCTGGCCTCGGGAAAGACGAACCAATAGGCTTTGCCGGCATCAAGCGGCCGGTCGGTGAGCAGCACAAGGCGGCCCGAGGCGATCTCCGTTTCGATCATGAAGCGGGGCATAAGCGCGACGCCGAGACCGGCAACGGCGGCCTCGGCAATCATTGAAAACTGGTCGAAGCGCGACCCGCGATAGGCGCCGATGGCCGGAAGACCTTCGGCGGCGAACCAGTCTGCCCAAGCGGTCGGTCGGCTCGACTGATGCAGAAGCGGCGCGCCGACGATCGCCGCGATGTTGGCCAGGTCGAAACGGTCGCGCACGGCGGGAGCTGCCACCGGATAGATTTCTTCGATGCAGAGGAACTCGCAGACGGCCCCCGGCCATGTCGGCTCGCCGAAATGGATGGCCGCGTCGAGCGGGCTATCGGCGAAGGCGAACGGCTCGTTGCGTACCGTGAAATTGACGGTGGCTTGCGGATGGTCGACGAGAAACAGCGGCAGCCGCGGCACCAGCCAGCGCGCCGCGAAGGTGGGCAGCACGGCGAGATTGAGTACCTCCGCGCCACCCGCGCTGGCCATGGTGCGTTCAGTTGCGGCGGAAAGGCCGGCAAGAATACGAGCCACCTCCAGCCGGTAGGCTTCGCCAGCGTCGGTGAGGAAGACGCGCTGACTGATCCGCTCGAACAGCGGCAGGCCGAGCCGCGTTTCCAGCTCGCGCACCTGCCGGCTGATGGCGCCCTGTGTCAGATGCAGTTCGGCGGCGGCACGCGAAAAACTGAGATGGCGGGCGGCGCTCTCGAAAGCGACGAGCGCGCCGATCGACGGCAGGAGATCGCGGGCCATCTGGGCATCCGATCATGAGTTTTCCTCATGACCTTACCAGAAATCATCGTTTGCAGGGTAGGGGGCTCGGGACAATAACCTATGGGACTTCAGCCCCACGTGCCGCCGCGCCTCCGGCCGGCGCCGCCGATGAAAGTGCCCGATGCCCGCTCCCAGCCTCGCCACGGAAACCGCCGAACTTCTCGCCCGCCTAGGGGTCGCCGAAAGCGCCTATACGGGCGGCAGTCTCGCCGTGACGTCACCGATATCAGGTGAACGGATCGCCGAAGTGCGCGAGACAGACGAGACCGGCTGCGATGCCGCCCTCGCCGCTGCCGAGGTCGCGTTCCGGGTCTGGCGCCTCGTGCCGGCGCCGAAGCGCGGCGAGTTGATCCGCTTGTTCGGCCTCGAGCTTCGGGACGCCAAAGCCGATCTCGGCCGCCTCGTCACCATCGAGGCCGGCAAGATTGTCTCCGAAGGCCTCGGCGAAGTGCAGGAGATGATCGACATCTGCGATTTCGCCGTCGGTCTTTCGCGCCAGCTCTACGGCCTCACCGTGGCCACCGAACGGCCGAGCCACCGCATGATGGAGACTTGGCACCCCTTGGGTGTCGTCGGTGTCATTTCGGCGTTCAACTTCCCCGTCGCCGTCTGGTCATGGAATGCCGCCATCGCGCTGGTCTGCGGCGACACCGTCGTCTGGAAGCCATCGGAGAAGACGCCGCTCACCGCGCTCGCCACCCAGGCGCTGTTTGAGAAGGCGGCGGCCAAGGCCGGCGCACCGGCTGGTCTGTCGTCCGTGATCGTCGGCGGCCGGGCCGTCGGAGAGGCGCTGGTCGACGACATCAGGATTGCCGCCGTGTCGGCCACCGGCTCGACGGCCATGGGCCGCGCCGTGGCGCCGCGTCTGGCCGCCCGCTTCGCCCGTGCCATTCTCGAACTCGGCGGCAACAACGGCGCTATCGTCGCCCCCAGCGCCGATCTCGATCTCGTGGTGCGCGGTGTCGCCTTCGCCGCCATGGGCACCGCCGGTCAGCGCTGCACGACGCTGAGGCGCCTGTTCGTGCACGACAGCGTCTATGACAGCCTGCTGCCGCGCCTCAGGAAGGCCTATGCCTCGGTGACGATCGGCGATCCACGCGAGGCCGGTACACTGGTCGGCCCACTGATCGACAAGGCCGCCTACGACCACATGCAGGCAGCTGTCCAGAAGGCCCGCGCCGATGGCGCCACCATCCACGGTGGCGAACGCGCCCGCGAGGAGCTGGCTGGTAACGCCTTCTATGTCCGGCCGGCGCTGGTCGAAATGCCGGCGCAGACCGAGGTGGTCCAGACCGAGACCTTCGCCCCCATTCTCTACGTCATGCGCTACACGGATTTTGACGCGGCGCTTGAGGCGCACAACGCCGTGCCACAGGGGCTGTCTTCGTCGATCTTCACCAATGACCTGCGCGAGGCCGAGACCTTCCTGTCGGCTCGGGGATCGGACTGCGGCATCGTCAACGTCAACATCGGCCCGTCCGGCGCCGAGATCGGCGGTGCCTTCGGTGGCGAGAAGGAGACCGGCGGTGGCCGTGAGGCCGGCTCCGACGCCTGGAAGGCCTACATGCGGCGGGCGACCAACACCATCAACTATGGCCGCGACCTGCCGCTGGCGCAGGGCGTCAGCTTCGACGTGGAGTGAACCCATGGTGATCCGCGTCATTGTCGCCGGGGCGACCGGCTGGACCGGCAGCGCCGTGGTGAAGGCGGTGCTCGCCGCCAGTGATTTTTTGCTCGTCGGCGCTGTCGCCCGTTCGGCGTCTGGCCGCGATATTGGTGAAGCGCTGGGCGAGGCCGCCGTCGGCGTGACGGCCGTCGCCACCGTCGCGGAGGCGTTGAAAGCCGGCGCCGACGTGCTTGTCGACTACACGTCGCCTGCGGCGGTGAAGGCCAATACGCTCCAGGCGATTTCTGCCGGCGTCGCCGTGGTGATCGGCACGTCGGGGCTCGCCGCGGAGGATTATGCCCAGATCGATGCGGCGGCACAGGCGAGCGGCGTCGGCGCGTTCGCTGCCGGCAACTACTCGATCACCGCCACGCTGATGACCAAGTTTGCGCTGATGGCCGCGAAATACGTCGCCGACGTCGAGGTGATCGACTACGCCTCGGCCGGCAAGCCGGATACTCCCTCCGGCACCGCCCGCGAGCTGGCTGAGCGGCTCTCCTCGGTACGCCAGCCGGCCACCTCGACGTCGGTGGACGAACTCGGCGGCGTCCGCGAAACTCGCGGCGGCGCCATCGGCGCCGTGCAGGTGCATTCGCTGCGCCTGCCGGGCTACGTGCTGTCCTGCGAGGCGCAATTCGGTGCGCCGGGCGAGCGGCTCCTCATTCGTCACGACGCCGGCTCCGACGCCGCTCCCTATGTCGCCGGCACGCTGCTCGCCGTGCGGCGGGTGCGGGAACAGGCGGGTCTCAGGCGTGGGCTGGACCTGTTGATCGACTGACGACCTTCGGCTTTTCGCGCCGTCTTCGATAAGTGACGGTCATGTTGTTCTGGGAGTTCCCACCTTGTCCTCCTCCATTCTTCCCCGCACCGGCGGCCAGATCCTGATCGACCAGCTTGTCCGCCAGGGTGTCGAACGGCTGACCTGCGTGCCGGGCGAATCCTATCTCGCCGCTCTCGATGCGCTGCATGGCAGCCCGATTGACGTGCTGGTCTGTCGCAATGAGGCGGGGGCCACGATGATGGCCGAGGCCTATGGCAAGCTCACCGGCAAGCCCGGCATCTGCTTTGTGACGCGGGCGCCCGGCGCCACCAATGCCGCGCCAGGGCTGCACATTGCCGAACACGATTCGACGCCGCTGATCCTGTTTGTCGGCCAGGCCGAACGCGGCATGCTGGAACGCGGCTGCTTTCAGGAGATGGATTACAAGGCAGTGTTCGGCACCATCGCCAAATGGGTGGTGGAGATCGACGATGCCGCGCGCATCCCTGAACTGATCGCCCGTGCCTTCCGCGTCGCCACGCAGGGCCGACCGGGGCCGGTCGTGGTGTCCTTGCCCGAGGACATGCTGACCGAGACGGCCGAGGTGGCCGACGCGCCACTGGTTGAGCCGGTGGAGATCTGGCCGGGTCTCGCCGACCTTGCACGGCTGCAAAAGCTGATCTGGGACGCAAAGCGGCCGCTGGTCGTGCTCGGCGGGTCGCGCTGGAGCGAGCGGGCGCGCCGTGAGGTGATCCGCTTCGCCGAGCGCTTCGATCTGCCGGTGGCGACCAGCTTCCGCCGCGCCGGACTGTTCCCGGCCGATCATCCCAATTACGCCGGCGATCTCGGCCTCGGCCCCAACCCGAAGCTCGCTGCCCGCGTTCGCGCGGCGGACGTTCTGCTCTGTATCGGCGGACGCCTGTCGGAATCGCCATCCTCGTCCTATACGCTGCTCGACATCCCCCAGCCCAAGCAGACGCTGATCCATGTCTACCCAGACCCGGAGGAGATCGGCCGCGTCTACCAGCCGGCGCTCGGCATCGTCGCCAGCCCGCACGCCTTTGCTTCGGCGTTGTCCACCGTACATCCACCGGTCGAAATCCCCTGGCTGGCCGAGACGAAGGCGGCTCGCGCCGACTTTCTCGCCTGGACCGACAAGCCCACCGTGCTGCCAGGGGACTTCCAGTATGGCGACGCCATGGTCTGGCTGCGTGAGCACCTGCCGGCCGAGACGATCGTCGTCAACGGCGCCGGCAACTACGCCATCTGGGTGCACCGCTACTGGCACTATCGCAGCTTTACCGGCCAATTGGCGCCCACCTCGGGATCGGTTGGCTACTCGGTGCCGGCCGGCGTCATGGCCAAGCGGCAGTTCCCCGAACGGCCCGTGGTGGTGTTTGCCGGCGATGGCTGCTTCCTGATGAACGGCCAGGAGTTTGCGACCGCCGTGCAATACGACATCCCGGTCGTGGTGATCGTCGTCGACAACGCCATGTACGGCACCATCCGCATGCATCAGGAGCGCGACTATCCAGGTCGCGTCTCGGCGACGTCCCTGAAGAACCCCGATTTCGCGGCACTGGCCAAGGCTTATGGCGGCCACGGCGAGACGGTGCGGACGACGGCCGAATTTGCTCCGGCTTTCGAGCGGGCCATGGCCTCCGGCAAGCCGGCCATCGTTCACTGCTTCCTCGATCCGCAAGCCGTGACGCCGGCCAAGACGCTCGACCAGTTCGCCGGTCGCACCTGAGGGAAACGGAACGGCCCGGCCAAGGCAGCCGGGCCGTCCTTGTCAAAGCTATCGTCGACCGCTCAATAGTCGGCGTGGATGTCGTTGTCCTTGGTTTCCCGGACGAACAGCATGCCGATCACCAGCGTGGCCGCTGCCACGACGATCGGGTACCAGAGCCCATAGTAGATGTCGCCGGTCGCCGCCACCATGGCGAAGGCCGTAGTCGGCAGGAAGCCGCCGAACCAGCCGTTGCCGATGTGATAGGGCAGGGACATCGACGTATAGCGGATGCGCGTCGGGAACATTTCCACCAGGATGGCGGCGATTGGGCCGTAGACCATGGTGACGTAAAGGACCAGCACGAACAGCAGCAGCGTCACCATGACGAGGTTGATCCGTTCCGGGTCGGCCTTGGCCGGATAGCCGGCGGCGGTGACGGCGTCGGTCAGCGACTTGCTGAACACCTGCGCCGGTGTGGACCCATCGGCACCGGCTTCGCTGCCGAAAGCGACCGCATTGGCGCCGATCTTGACGCTGGCCGGCGTGCCCGCCGCCGCCGTCTCATTCTTGTACGGCACGCCTGCCTTGACCAGCGCCGCCTTGGCGACGTCGCAGGAGGTGGTGAACTTGGATGTACCCACCGGGTTGAACTGGAACGAGCACTCGTTCGGATCGGCGACCACGGTCACCGGCGAACTGGCGACGGCCTGTTCCAACGCCGGATTGGCGTAGTGGGTGATGCCCTTGAAGATCGGAAAATAGGTGAGGCAGGCGAGCAACAGGCCGGCCATGATGATCGGCTTGCGGCCGATCCGATCGGACAGCGCCCCAAAGACCACGAAGAATGGTGTGGCGAGCAGAAGCGATGCGGCGATCAACAGGTTGGCCGTCTGGGCCTCTACCTTTAGCGTCTGGGTCAGGAAGAACAGCGCGTAGAACTGCCCCGTGTACCAGACCACCGCCTGGCCGGCGACCAGGCCGAACAGGGCGAGCAGAACAACCTTGAGGTTCTTCCAGCGGCCGAAGGCCTCGGTGAGCGGCGCCTTGGAGGTCTTGCCTTCCGACTGCATGCGCTGGAAGGCCGGGCTCTCGCTCAGCTTCATGCGGATCCAGACGGAAATTGCCAAAAGCAAGATCGACACCAGAAAGGGAATGCGCCAGCCCCAGGCGTTGAAATCCTCAGACGACATCGCCGCGCGGCAACCGAGGATGACCAGGAGCGACATGAACAGGCCGAGCGTCGCCGTGGTCTGGATCCACGAGGTATAGGCGCCGCGGCGATGGTCGGGCGCATGCTCGGCGACATAGGTCGCCGCGCCGCCGTATTCGCCGCCGAGTGCCAAGCCCTGCAAGAGGCGGAGCAGGATCAGGATGACCGGCGCCAGGATGCCGAGGGTGGCGTAATTGGGCAGGATGCCGACGATGAAGGTCGACGCGCCCATGATCAGGATCGTGATGAGAAAGGTGTACTTGCGACCGATCATGTCGCCGAGACGGCCGAACACCAGCGCACCGAATGGTCGTACCGCAAAGCCGGCGGCAAAAGCGAGTAGAGCGAAGATAAAGCCTGCCGTCGGGTTGACGCCTGAGAAAAACTGAGCGGCAATCACCGCTGACAGGGAACCGTAGAGATAGAAATCATACCACTCGAAGACAGTACCGAGCGACGAGGCGAAGATAACGCGCCGCTCCTCTTTCGTCATCGTGGTCGAACCGGGCGACTTCGTTGAGTCGACGGTAACTGCTGTCATCAGAATTCCTCCCAAATCGTGACGCTTCGCCCCAGTCCGCCCGGCGGTCGCGCTGACCGACGGTTCCACCCGGACTCATGGGGTGAGGCGTAATGCTACGTATACGGGAGTTATGCGTAAAGATACCTATGGCGAATCTTTAGTCTACCAACAATGCAAAGACCCACAATCGCCGCAAGCCTGCGGTTGGAGGCTCCAGAACACGGCTCAGCTGCCGGCCGGACGTCCCAATACAGAGCTGGCGAACTTACCAGAGTCCGTGATCGTGCGAGAGGCGGCCTGCACGTCCTCCGGGATGTCGATGTGCGGCAAAAACCCTTTGCCAGCCGGCCCATAGCCATTCTCGTCGTCGGTCAAACGCTGGATCTCGCCGGTCAGCAGGGACAGGAAGCGCTCCGGTGTCCACTTGCGGCTGTTCGGGCTTTGGAGATAGTCGATCCGGTTGGCGCGGTAGCCGACACGCGGCACCTGTACCGGCCAGTTGACGATCGCTGGACACGTCGCATCCGCCCAGGCTTGTCGGAACGAGGCATCGGTCCGCCGCTGCATCAAGGGGTCCTGAATGAGCAGCAGCGATGCCGGTGCGAGCTCGTGCGCATCGAGAAAGCGGCGACTGAAAAGGCCGTTTTCGCCGCAGTTTGTCGAGGCATCCTCGAGCAGCAGCTGCGATTGATCAAAGCCGAGGAACATGGCCGCGATGTCGCCGAGCAGGCGGGCTTCCGAGGTTTGGCCGGCCAAGGCCTTGCGATAGACCGGATGGGCGTCGACGGCGGCGGCCAGAAGCCCGGTTGAATGGCCGATGCCACCGGAGATCAGCAGCGGCACACCAGCCGCCCGGGCTTTTTTCACTGCGCCTTCCAGCGTCCACAGCAGCGCGTTTCCGGCCAGCACCACCAGATCGAAGGTGGGCGCATCGTCCTTGTTCCGGCCGCCGAGGTCGTCGCGCGCCAGAAACTGCGCGACGGTGTTGATCGCCGCGATGTCACCGGCGTCGAGCGGACCATAGGGACCGAAGAAGGACATTCAAAACTTCCGCGTGTGCCGCCCTCCGGGAGGGGAGACGGATCATTACAACGGCTTGTAGGAGCCGTGATCGTGGAGGGCTATCCGTGGCAGCGCTCATGCGAACGGATCGGGTGGCCCTAATCGATCCAGAGCCTGGCAGGCTTGCAGCAATAAACTGGAACGTTCGTTTGCCGATCCGATGTTTCAGGCTGGCTTGGCTTGCGGTCCGGCACAACCGGGCACGGCGTCGTCCAGCGTCGAGGTCGGCGCATTTTTCCCGTTGCGGGCAATGTGCTGAGAAGATAGGCAACGGACAGCCCCGCGGGCGGATGGGCCGCCCGCCGCAGGAACCGGAGAGTCCCGTCATGGCGATCACCCGCATCGAGCCCGGCAAGCGCATGAGTGCCGCCGTCGTCCACAACAAGACCGTCTATCTCGCCGGTCAGATCGGCTCGCCGAAGGGCGACGTCAAGTCGCAGTCGGCTGAGGCACTGGCCGAGGTCGACCGCCTGCTCGCCGCCGCCGGCACCGACAAGACGCGCGCGCTGCAGGCCATTGTCTGGCTGGCCGATATGGCCGACTTCGCGGCGATGAACGAGGTGTGGGAAGCCTGGGTGGCGCCGGGTCACGCTCCGGCCCGTGCCACCGGTGAGGCCAAGCTGGCTGGACCGGAATACAAGGTCGAGTTCATCATCACGGCTGCCTTGCCGGACTGAGCCGGCGCCGCCAGAATCCTGGCTGTCGAGAGCGTCCGCTTGTCAAGCTGATCCAACTTGATAAGCGGATGTTCAAACAAAGCAATCCGGAACGCTCTCGGCTAGAAGACTGTCACTCCAACGTGGTATCAGGAAAAACGCGGTCCGCCGCGCCTCTTCGGAGTGCTGGCCCTTGCTCAACACCGAAATTCCCGGTTTCGTCTGGGCCTACCGCTTCGACGCCGCAACCGGTATCGGCCGGCCCTTGCCGCCGACCACGTCGCGCGAGGAGCTGATCGTCAATGAGGGCTTCGTCTGGCTGCATCTGGCACTCAGCGACGCTCGGGTGCCAAAGTTCCTCGAAGGCTTCATCGATCTTCCCGACGCGGCGCGGGCGACGCTGACCGACCGCGACAATCACGTCGTGCTGACCTCCGACGACGGCGTGTTGCACGGCGTCTTCACCGACATCGAGCGCGCCTTCGATCATGATACCAACGATATCGGCTGGTTTCGCTTCGCCGCGTCCGAGCGGCTGATCGTCACTGCCCGGCTGCACCCCTTGCGCTGCGTCGAGGCGGTGCGGCTTGCCGTCGACCGCGGCCTGACCATCCACGGCACCGTGAACGTGTTCGCCGCCGTCGTCATCGAATTTGAGAAAGTGGTGGACGCCCTTATCGGCGAGATGAACGACGAGCTCGACCGCATCGAGGACTATGTGTTCGAGACGGCACCGCGCGACGAGCGCCGCCGCCTGGGACCGGTCCGCCGTACCGTCGTTCGGCTCAACCGGCAGCTCAGGGCCTCGGTGGCCCTGTTCCGTCGCTATCAGCGCTGGGACGAAACCGATCCGCTGCCCACCGGCACCGTCGAAATGGCCGAGACGCTCGCCGACCTGCTCGGTTCGGCGTCACAGGAGATGCAAGGCCTGCAGGACCGGGCACGCCTCCTGCACGAGGAAATCGACTCCAAGATCTCCTCGGAAACCAACCGACACCTCTACATACTGTCGATCATGACGGCTTTCCTGCTGCCGCCGACGCTGGTGACCGGCTTCTTCGGCATGAACACCGGCGGCCTGCCGTTTGCCGGCGAGCATTTCGGCACGCTGTTGGCATTCCTGATGGGCGGGCTGTCGGTGTGGGGTGCCTGGTGGTTCTTGAAGAGGGTCGGCATTCTCTGAAAAGGAAAGCGGCCGTCTCCTGGGCACCTCGACCAAAGTGTTTCGCGGCTTCCCATCAGGAATTGCGTGGAAGCTGGGCGATAGAGAATTTCCGGTCGTCTCGATTTCTCCGGAAATTCTCCATCGTCGGCCGAGTGCCGGTTATTCCGCGGCGTGGGAGAACTGCATGCGCGGGAAGGCCGCGCCGGTCTCGTCGAACAGATGCAGCCGATCGGCCGGTGCCGTCACGGTCATCGTCGCTCCCTTGATGATCTCCACGTCGCCGTCGATCTTGACGGTGATCGGATCGGGAAGGCCGGTGTCGAGATAGGCCAGGGTCACCTCGCCAAGCTTTTCGACGATCGACACGGTGCCGGTGAACAGGCCCGGCCCGTTGGTGGGCACAAGATCCTCCGGCCGTACGCCGAATGTCGCCTCGGCGTCGACATAGGTGGCGTCGACTTCGGCGTTAATGGTGACCGGATTGCCGGTCTTCGGTTGGACCGTTGCGGGCGCTCCGGAGCTGGTGATGGTGGCCGACACGATGTTCATGGCCGGCGATCCGATGAAGCGGGCAACAAACAGATTGGCGGGCGTGTGGTAGAGTTCCATCGGCGTACCGACCTGCTCCACCACGCCGTAATTGAGCACCACGATGCGGTCAGCGAGCGTCATGGCTTCGACCTGGTCGTGCGTCACGTAAACCATCGTGGTGTCGGCCATGCGTTCGTGCAGCTTGGCAATCTCGAGGCGCGTTGCGACGCGCAGCGCCGCATCGAGGTTGGAGAGCGGCTCGTCGAACAAGAACACTTTCGGATCGCGAACGATCGCCCGACCAATGGCGACCCGCTGTCGCTGGCCGCCGGACAGCTGCTTGGGCAGGCGATCAAGATAGGGCGTGATCTGCAGCATGTCCGCCGCTTCCCGCACCCGCTTGTCCTGCTCGTCCGGCGATGCTTTGGCAAGCTTCAGCCCGAAGGCCATATTCTCGTAGACGGTCATGTGCGGATAGAGCGCGTAGCTCTGGAAGACCATGGCGATGCCGCGCTTGGATGGCGGCAGCGTGTTGACGACGGTGCCACCAATCTCGAGCGTGCCCTCGGTGATGTCCTCAAGACCGGCGATCAACCGCAGCAGCGTCGACTTGCCGCAGCCGGATGGACCGACGAAGACGACGAACTCGCCGGACTTGATGTCGAGGTCGATGCCATGCAGGACCTGCACGGCGCCATAGGCCTTCTTGACTTGATTGAGCTTCAGTCCGGCTGACATGCGCAATTCCTCCCGCAATTTCCGAAGGGTTCTCCCAAACCCGGTTCCTGGAGCCGGCCGCCCCGAAAGGGCGGCCGGCCTTCGTTCTGATCATTTCACCTTGGCGATGAAGGCGCTTTCGGCCGGCAGCGTCACCATGCCCTCCACAATCATCGAGGCGAAGCCGATGTTGGCAGTTGCCACCACGGAAAGACCATCCGGCATCGGGAATCCACCGCCCATCGACCCGAAGTTGAAGACGCAAAGCACCGTCTCGTCATCGCTCTCGCGCATGAAGGCGAGGATGTCACCATCGGTGGCAAGGAAGCGCACCGAGCCCTTGGTCATCGCCCGGCTCGCCTTGCGCCAGGCGATCATCGCTTTGTAGAGTTCGTACTGGCTTTCTGCGTCGCCCACCTGCCGGTCGACGGCCTTGGCAAGGTGATCGGGCGGCACCGGCAACCACGGCTTGGCGGTTGAGAATCCGGCATTCACCCCCTCGGCCTCCCAGACCATCGGCGTACGACAGCCGTCGCGCCCCTTGAACTCCGGCCAGAAGCGGATGCCGTAAGGATCGACCAGGTCCTCGAAGGCGAGATCGGCCTCGGTGAGGCCAAGTTCATCGCCCTCGTAGATGCAGACCGAGCCGCGCAGGCTAAGGTGAAGGGTGG
This sequence comes from Pseudomonadota bacterium, assembly GCA_018262575.1. Classification (GTDB taxonomy): domain Bacteria; phylum Pseudomonadota; class Alphaproteobacteria; order Rhizobiales; family Pleomorphomonadaceae; genus Pleomorphomonas. The sequence continues at coordinate 16,853 of JAGSYU010000018.1, forward strand.
CCATCAGCTTGCCCTGCTGCGCCGGGTTCTGGGCGAAGGGCAGGTGGCGCGTTGCGTGGCGGACAACGTCGTGGTTGGACAACGCCCAGCACGGCCAGGCGTCACCGGCCCCAGCCTCGAAGGTCTTGAGCGTCTTCTCGATATAGGCGCGCGACGGTTCTCCGCCCAGGAGATCGAAAGTGTAGCTCATGTGCAGCTTGTCGCCACCGGACGTGTAGGCGATCATCGTCTTCAGCGACCGATCGCCGTCACCGATTTCACCCACCATGGTGGAGCCGGGATACTGGTCGAGCAGCTTGCGCATCCGCCTCAGGAAGTCGAGATTCTCCGGCTGGCTCTTGTCGTAGATATGGTCCTGCCGGAGATAGGGATTGACCCGTGGCGCGTCGATCGCATCGACCGCTCGCGTCTGTGGCGGGTTGGGGCGCAGGTCCTTGTCGTGGAAATAGAAGTTCACCGTGTCGAGCCGGAAGCCGTCAACGCCGAGGTCGAGCCAGAACTTCAGGACATCGAGCAACGCGTCCTGCACCGCCGGGGAGTGGAAGTTGAGATCGGGCTGGCTGGCCAGGAAGTTGTGCAGATAGTACTGGCAACGACGGGTATCCCATTCCCACGCCGAGCCACCGAAGACCGACAGCCAGTTGTTGGGTGGCGTGCCGTCCGGCTTGGAATCCGCCCAGACATACCAGTCTGCCTTGGGGTTGATCTGGTCGAGCCGGCTTTCCGAGAACCAGGGGTGCAGGTCGGATGTATGGCTGAGCACCTGGTCGATGATCACCTTGATGCCGAGCCGGTGCGCGTCGGCGACCATCTTTCGAAAGTCGTCAAGCGTACCGAAGATCGGGTCGATGTCGCAGTAGTCGGAGACGTCGTAGCCAAAGTCCTTCATCGGGGACTTGAAGAAGGGCGATAGCCAGATGGCATCGACGCCGAGATCGCCGAGGTAGCCAAGACGGGCCGTGATGCCGGCGAGATCGCCGATGCCGTCGCCGTTGGAATCCTGGAACGAACGCGGATAGATCTGGTAGATCACCGCGCCGCGCCACCAGTCGGGATCGGCGGCTCGGTTGGTGCTGGCGGCGGCTTTGTCAGGCGTGGTCATTGTCACTTGGTCTTTCTCTCTCGTCGATGCCGGCGGGGAGGGCGTCGGCATGTTCCATCATGGTCGCGCGGCGCTGTGGGCGCAAAGCGTGTCATGCCGCTTCGCATCGTCTCGGGAGGCCGCGCCTTCTCTTAGCCCTTGACGCCGCCGGCCGTCAGCCCCTGCACAATCTTGCGCTGGAAGATCAGCACGAGAACAACGAGCGGCACGGTGACGATCACCGAGGCCGCCATGATACGGCCCCAGGGAATCTCGTACTGGCTTGCCCCCGACAGGAGAGCGATGGCGACCGGCACGGTGCGTGTTTCGCTGGAGGAGGTGAAGGTCAGCGCGAACAGGAACTCATTCCACGCGGCGATGAAGGCCAGAAGGCCCGTCGTGACCAGTGCCGGCCACATCAGCGGCATGAACACCTTGGTGATGATGACCCACGGGCTGGCGCCGTCGACGATCGCCGCCTCCTCGATCTCCACCGGCAGGTCTCGCATGAAGGTGGTGAGCACCCAGACCGTGAAGGGCAGGGTGAAGATCGTATAGGAGAAGATCAGTGCGAAGGGCGTGTTGAACAGGCCGAAGGCGCGCACCAGCTCGAACAGACCGGCCAGCACGGCAATCTGCGGGAACATCGACACCGCGAGGATGGTCATCAGCAGCAGGCCACGGCCGCGGAAGCTGACGCGGGCCAGCGCGAAGGCGGCGGTCACCGCCAGGAACAGCGCCAACACCACCACTGATGTTGCCACCAGGATCGAGTTGCCGAAGTTACGGACGAATGAGCCGGTGGTCAGCACCGAGATATAGTTGTCGAGGCTGAAGTGGGTCGGCAGGTAGGTGATCTCGAACAACGCCGTGCCGGATTTGAAGCTCGTCAGGATCGCGTAGTAGAACGGAAAGACCGAGACGAGGACGATCACCGCCACGAGCAGATAGAAGGAGGTGGTTTTGGTGTAGGTCCAGAGCATCACCGGTCTCCTCCGTCGAAACGTACCTTGCCGAGCCAGATGTAGAGGATGGTCATCAGCGCGATGATCAGGAACAGCATGGTCGACTGCGCCGAGCCGTAGGCGAACTTGTCGAAGTCGATGAGATTTTCGCGCGCCAGCACGGAGATTGTCTTGGTCTGCGAGCTGTTGGGCGTCAGCACGTAGATCAGGTCGAAGATGCGCATGGCGTCGAGCAGGCGGAAGATTACCGCCACCATCAGTGCCGGCCGCACCAGCGGTAGCGTCACCCTCCAGAAGGTCTTGATCGGATGGACGCCGTCGATGGCCGCCGCCTCGTAGATGTCGCGCGGGATCATCTGCAGACCGGCCAGGATGAGGAGCGCCATGAACGGCGTCGTCTTCCAGACGTCGACGATCAGCACGGCGATCATCGCCGTGTCGCCCGAGGCGGTCCAGGCGATCTTGTGGTCGATCAGGCCGAGCATCATGAACAGGTCGTTGATGATGCCGAATTGGTCGTTCAGCATCCAGCTCCACATGCGGGCCGAGACGACGGTCGGGATCGCCCAGGGAATGAGGATGGCGGCGCGCACGAGGCCGCGTCCCTTGAACTCGGCGTTGAGCACAAGCGCCACGACGGTGCCGAGGATCGTCTCAAGCGTCACCGACAGCACCGCGAAGCGGATGGTGTTCCAGACGGCGTTCCACCAGACGGGATCGGCGAGCAGGCCGGACCAGATGACGCGGCCGCTCTTCAGCACCGTCCAGTTGAGGTAATTCTTGAAGCCGGCCCATTCAGCGCCGTAAAGATTGGTCAGCGAGGCGTTGGTGAACGAAAAGTAGATCGTCCTGAGCAGCGGCCATCCGGCGACGATGGCGAGCGCGACCAGCATCGGCACCAGGAACCAGCCGGCCGCCCTGAGGCGCTGGCGCATCAGTTCGGACTTGACCCGCTTGGGGTGTCGCCCGGGTCCTGTCGGCACGATCTGGATCGTCGATTGTGTGGGGGCCATGGCAATTCCTGCGATGGAGAGCGAAAGGCATCGGTCCACGGCGGCGGCGCCACTCCCGCGCCCTCCCAAACGGAAAGGTCGCCGGCAGCCGTCTCGCCAGCTGAAGCCGCCTGGAAAAAGGGCGCAATAAATAGCCCGGAGACGCGTCCAGACGGGCAGGCGGAACAAAAAACCGCTTCCGGAAAGACCGGCCGTCCGACGTCAAGGCGTGACGGCGGATGGCCGGCGAAGCCGGGCTTGGCTTACCAGCCGGAGCCCTTGAGTTCGGTCAACTTGGCCTCGAGAACCTCAAGGTTCTCTGCGGCTGTGCCGTTGCCCGACAGCGTGTCGTGGACAGCGGACCAGAACTGCGAAGAGACTTCGTTATACTTGACTTTGGTCGGCGCCGACGGCCGCGGCACGGCGTTCATGAACACATCTTTCCACTGCGGGATGATCGGCGCGGCCTTGGCTACGTCGGCATCATCGTAGAGGGAGACGATGGTCGGCAGGTTGGTCTGGTTGATAGCGCGGTTCTTCTGAACTTCCGTCGAACCGAGGAACAGGGCGAGCTTGATCGCCTCTTCCGGGTTCTTGGAATACTTGGACACCGCATAGTTCCAGCCGCCGAGCGTCGCGGCAGGCTTGTCGTCCGCCGTCGCGGCCGGCAGCGTCGACACGCCGAACTTGCCTTTCACTGCGCTGTCATCGCCGTTGCCGAGTGCGTAGGCGTACGGCCAGTTGCGCATGAACACGGCGTTGCCGGTCTGCCAGACGCCGCGCGCCTCTTCTTCCTGATAGGCGAGCACGCCCGGCGGCGAGATGGTGCCGACCCAACCCTTGACCGTGTCGAGGGCTTTGGCCGCCTTCTCATTGTTGATGGAAATGTCGCCATTGGCTTCGACGATCTGGCCGCCGCCGAACGACTTCACCCATTCCAAGGCGTTGCAGGTCAGGCCTTCATAGGCATTGCCCTGGAAAACGAGCCCCCATACGTCCTTGGCACCGGCCTCGCGCTCCTTGTCCTGGATTTCCTTGGCCGTGGCGGCCATTTCGTCCCAGGTCTTGGGAACCGGCTTGCCATATTTCTCGAGCAGGTCCTTGCGGTAGAACAGGGCCGGCGCGTCGGTGAAGGCTGGAATGGCAACCAGCTTGCCGTTGGCCGTTTGCGACTCGATGATCGAGGGGAAATGATCCTTGACGACGTCCTTGGCGGCGTCCGTTAGGTCGAGGAACTGATCGGAAAGCTGCGGCGCCCAGATGACGTCGGTCATGTAGACGTCGATATCGGCATTGCCGGCGGCGAGCCACAGGCGATACTGGCCGAACTGGTCGCTGGTCGAGGGCGGCATCGGCACGATCTTGACCGTGTTGCCGGTCTTGGCCTCGAACTCTTTCAGCTGGCTCTGCAAGAAAGCCAATCCGTTGCCGGAGTCCCCGGACACGATCGCAAGCTCGGCGGCCATCGTGGCGGATGCGCAGAAAACCGCGCCGGCAAAAAGACCGGCACGCAGGGCTGAGTGATGCATCAAGTCCTCCCTTCAATGCGGCACTTCTCCCGAATGCCGCAACTGGGTACAAAGCGCAGGAACCTCCAAAGCGCTTTGAACGTCGAGATCATCCTTGAAAGGCGAACGCCTGTCAACTGGTCAATGTAACCGTTTGCAGGGAGCATTTGCGTGACGGCTAGGCCCTTCCGGCCGTGCCGGTCCTTTGAGCAGGGCGGGCAATGGGTGTAACAATATCGCTGCAAATGGTAAGGCCCGCTCATCGGCGTCGGCTCCCGGTCCATGGGGGAAGAACGAGGCGGCTCCGATGATGACGGAAAATGAGAATGAATCTTAAGGAATTGGCTGCGGAGCTGCATCTGTCGCAGACGACCGTCAGCCGTGCGCTCAACGGATATCCGGAAGTCAGCGAAAAAACCCGTGAAATCGTGCTGGCTGCTGCGCAACGTTTCGGATACCGACCGAGCCCGGCCGCCCGGCGCCTTGCAACCGGTCGTGCCCACGCTTTGGGCGTCGTCTTCAATGCCGAGCGAAACGCATTGATGGATCCGCTTTTCGTCGAATACCTCGCCGGTGTTGCCGAGACCAGCGCCAAGCAGGGCTTCGACATTCTCATCAGCCCGTCGACGCCACGTGATGAGATCACCACCTTCAGCCGGCTGGCCCGTGATGGCACGGTCGATGTCATCATCCTGACGGCGCCTCAGCTCACCGATCCACGCATTGCCTTGCTCAGCGAACTGAAATTCCCCTTCGTGGTGCATGGCCGGCCGCCAGCGCCCGCGGGCGTCTCCTATATCGACATCGACAATTTCGGCGCCTTTCAGCAGGCGACCAGTTTCCTGATCCAGCTTGGCCATCGCCGGATCACCCTGATCAATGGCGAGGACCACTTCACCTTCGTCGAGGACCGCTCGCGCGGCGCCGCGGTCGCCTTCGCCGCCGCCGGCCTGCCGAAAGACATGCTCGACGAGCATTTCATGCCAATGACCGCCGAAAACGCCCATCGCTGTGCCCGTCAGGCGCTGGAGAGCGAGGCGCGACCAACGGCCATCCTGTGCGGCTCCATCCTGGTGGCGCTGGGTGTGCTCCGGGCGGCTGCCGAACTCGGCCTCGACGTGCCGCGCGACTTGTCGATCGTTGCTCACGACGACGAGATGCCGGCCTTTCCTGCCGAACAGTTCCACCCGCAACTGACGACCACGCGCTCGTCGATCCGCGCCGCTGGCGCTCGCGTCGCCGAGATGGCGCTGGCCCGGGTGGCCGGGCAGAAGCCGGGCGCGATCGCCGAGGTCTGGCCGGTGCAACTGATCGTCCGCGGGTCAACGGCGGCGGCCCCCGAACGAGCCTGACATCGGACATTCGCCGGTGGTTCTGGCTGGGTTCAATTAGAATATAAAACTAGTAGATAATAAAGACTATCGGTCAATATTAGCGGTTTGGAAGAACAAAACGCTGTGGACGGAAAGATTTTCTCTTTTCTCCCTGTGCCGGAGTGCCGGCTTTCTTGAGAGCCAAAGGGGGGCTTGGTACCGCTTCGACAACTTCTCCGGTCAGGGGACCGGCAGAACGAAGCCGCGACGCCCGTCGCGCATGAGGTGAGCTCAGGTGTCCCAGGATCGTCTGACCCATTTGAAGCGTCTCGAAGCGGAATCCATTCACATCATCCGCGAGGTCGCCGCCGAATTCCGCAATCCCGTGATGCTCTATTCGATCGGCAAGGACAGTTCGGTGATGCTTCGCCTGGCGCTCAAGGCCTTTTACCCGGGCAAGCTGCCGTTTCCGCTGCTGCACGTCGACACCACCTGGAAATTCCGCGAGATGATCGCCTTCCGCGACGCGACGGTGAAGAAAGAAGAGCTCGACCTCATCGTCCACACCAACGCTGATGGCGTCGCCGCCGGCATCACGCCGTTCAGCCACGGCTCGTCGGTCTACACCAACGTCATGAAGACCGAGGCGCTGAAGCAGGCGCTGACCGCCCATGGCTTCGATGCGGCCTTCGGCGGTGCCCGCCGCGACGAGGAGAAAAGCAGGGCCAAGGAGCGTGTCTTCTCCTTCCGCACCGATACCCACGCCTGGGACCCCAAGAACCAGCGGCCGGAGCTGTGGCGCCTCTACAATTCCCGTGTCCGGCCGGGCGAGAGCATTCGCGTCTTCCCACTCTCCAACTGGACCGAACTCGACATCTGGCAGTATATCCTGCTCGAGAAGATCCCGATCGTGCCGCTCTACTTTTCGGCCGAACGGCCGGTGGTGAACCGCGGCGACCAGTGGATCATGGTCGATGACGATCGCCTGCCGCTTCAGCCGGGCGAAACGCCGGAAATGCGCCGCGTCCGCTTCCGCACGCTCGGCTGCTATCCGCTGACCGCCGCCGTCGAGAGCGATGCGGCGACCCTGCCTGAAATTGTCCGCGAGATGCTGATCGCCCGTACCTCCGAGCGCTCCGGTCGCCTGATCGACCATGACGACAGCGCTTCCATGGAAAAGAAGAAGCGGGAAGGCTATTTCTGATGAACGCCATCGATCCGAATGTGGCCGCCGACGCCTCCGCCTTCACCGATTACCTTGGTCGGCACGAGCGGAAGAGCCTCCTGCGTTTCCTCACCTGCGGTTCTGTCGATGACGGCAAGTCGACGCTGATCGGCCGTCTGCTCTATGATTCCAAGCTGCTGTTCGAAGACCAGCTTCTCAGCCTTGAAAAGGACTCGCGCAAGCACGGCACCGTCGGCGATGACATTGACCTGGCGCTCCTTGTCGACGGCCTTGAGGCCGAGCGCGAGCAGGGCATCACCATCGACGTCGCCTACCGCTTCTTCTCGACCGACCGGCGCAAGTTCATCGTCGCCGACACGCCCGGCCATGAGCAGTACACGCGCAACATGGCGACCGGTGCGTCCACCTCCGATCTGGCGGTGATCCTGATCGACGCCCGGCGCGGCGTGCTGACCCAGACCCGCCGCCATTCCTTCATCGTGTCGCTGGTCGGCATCCGCCACGTGGTGCTGGCCGTCAACAAGATCGACCTCGTCGACTTTTCCGAAGCCGTCTTTGAAGACATCGTCGCCGACTACCGGGCCTTTGCCGCCGACCTCGGTTTCGAAACGCTGACGGCCATCCCGCTCAGCGCCCGCTACGGCGACAACGTGCTCGAGCGTAGCGCTCGCATTCCCTGGTACGCCGGCCCGACACTGGTCGAACACCTGGAGAGCGTGGCCGTCAACGACGACGCGGCCGAACGGCCGTTCCGCCTGCCGGTACAGTGGGTGAACCGGCCGAACCTAGATTTTCGCGGCTTCTCGGGCACCATTGCCTCCGGCACCGTGCGGCGCGGCGATACCGTGGTGGTGGCAAAGTCCGGCCGGACGTCGACGGTCAAGTCCATCGTCACCTTCGACGGCGAGCTCGACACCGCCGCGGCCGGCGAGGCGGTGACGCTGACACTCACTGATGAGATCGACATTTCGCGCGGCGACGTACTGTCGGCCACTACCGACCGGCCCGACGTATCCGACCAGTTCGCCGCCCACCTGATCTGGATGGCCGACGAGGCGCTCCTGCCCGGTCGGCCCTATCTTCTCAAGATCGGCGCGCGCCAGGTGAGCGCCCAGGTGACGGCGATCCGCCACAAGATCGACATCAACACTGGCGGCGAGCTGCCGGCCAAAAGCCTCGCCCTCAACGAAGTTGGCGTCGTCAACCTGTCGCTGTCCGAACCGGTCGCCTTCGATCCCTACGCCGCCAACCACGAGACGGGCGCCTTCATCGTCATCGACCGGCTTTCCAACCTGACCGTCGGCGCCGGCATGATCGATCATGGTCTGCGCCGCGCCGGCAACATTCACTGGCAGGCGCTCGACGTCGACAAGCGGGCGCGAGCACTTGCCAAGGGGCAGAAGCCGGCTGTCGTTTGGTTCACCGGCCTTTCCGGTGCCGGCAAGTCGACCATCGCCAACCTTGTTGAAAAGAAGCTGACCGCGCTCGGCCGCCACGCCTACATTCTCGATGGCGACAACGTCCGTCATGGCCTCAACCGCGACCTCGGCTTCTCGGATGTCGACCGCGTCGAGAATATCCGCCGCGTCGCCGAGACGGCAAAACTGTTCGTCGATGCCGGCCTGATCGTGCTGGTGTCGTTCATCTCGCCCTTCCGGGCCGAGCGGCAACTGGCGCGCGAACTGGTAGAGGACGGTGAGTTCGTCGAGGTTTTCGTCGATACGCCGCTCGACATCGCCGAAGCTCGCGACCCCAAGGGGCTCTACGCCAAGGCGCGAGCCGGCGAGATCCCCCGGTTTACCGGCATCTCCTCGCCCTACGAAGCACCGGACAGGCCAGAACTCCGCCTCGACACCACCACGGCAGCCGCCGACCTGCTAGCCGAAAGCGTCGTCGCGCACCTGCAGCAGACCGGCATCGTTCCGGGCGCCGAGGTGACGATCTGATGTGTTTGCGCTTTAGCTCTGGCGGGCCGCGCTGGCCCGATGGAGCCGGCCCATGCGAAGCGTAAAGGCCAGCGGCGGCAGCGCCATGAGCGCGGCGGCCGCGAAGGTCGCGACCATGGCAAAGCGGAGCCCCTCCGGTGAGCGATCGCTGGCAAAGCCGGCGAGATTGGCGACAAGACCGAAGATCGCCGACCCCGCGGCGTAGCCGGCCGACTGCAGCGTCGGCAGCAGCGCTGACGCCTTGCCACGCTCGCCGTCGGGATAGGTCTCCATGATGACCTGGCAAAGGCTGCCCCAGGCAACACCCATGCCGAGGCCGATTACCAGCTGGCAGAGCACGACCAGAGTCAGTAGGTGCAGTGCCATGGCCGCCAGTCCGACGACAAGGCCGGCCACCACAACCAACGCACCGACGGCCACGAACCTCAACCGTCTCCCCGTACCGTCGAAATTGGCGACCGTGACCGCGCCGCCGCTCCAGGCGACAGCGAGAATGGCGCCGATGCCACCGGCCACAGCCGGCCCATACCCCCAAAGGTGCTGTACGGCATAGATCAGGAACACGCCGGTCACTGATTGGGCGAGCGGCAGGAAGAAGATCACCCACAGGCCGAGCCCTGGTACGCTGGAAAGGCCGAAGGCGCCACGTGGCAAGATCGACACATGCGCGGCAAGGTCTATGCGCACGGCGGCGATCAGGCAAACCGCGGCGCCCACCACCACCAGAGCCGCCTGCCAGGGCTCGTCAAGCGCTACGGCGGCGACCGAAATGGCCATCATGGCGAGAGCCACGAGACCGAGCCGCAGACCAGGGAAGATGCCGGCATCGCGGTTGGCCGCTTCATGTGGCACCGCGGCGTGAACCAGCAGCAGGAAGACGGCAACGATCGGCAGGTTGATCAGGAAGGCAGCGCGCCAGCTGACCATTTCCGTGATGATGCCAGCCAGCACCGGTCCGCCAAAGGCGGCGACTGCCCAGACGATCGCCTCGGCCCCGAATAGCTTGGCGACCAGCTGAGGCGGGAAGAGCTGCGGGATCAGCGCAAAGGCAACGGCCGCGACCAGACCCTCGCCGGCGCCCTGCACGGCACGGCCAACCAGCACCAGCTCCATGCTCGGCGACAGGGCGGCGGCGAGTGTGCCGGCGACGAACACGCCGCTCGCCACGAACAGGCAGCGTCGGGCGCCGAAACGCGTCTTGAGGAGCGGCGCCGAGGCACCCGCCGTGATCGAGGCGACGATGTAGACGGTGAGTGTCCAGGAAATATAGGCCTCGCCATGCAACTCCCCCACTGCCGTCGGCATCGCCGTCGATACCAGAAAGGCGTTGAAGGCGAAGATGGCGGCGGCGAGCATCAGCGTCAGCGACGCGGCAAGATGGGACGGCGCGATGAGGTCGGACCAGCGGCCGGAAGTAGCGGAATTCATGATGAAAAGGCCGAAACGATAGTCAAAAAGGGTGCTCCGTATAGCAGCCTTCGGTGGTCTCCGATACCGCGGACAATCGGCTGGCGTTTACTTTCACCGGGAAAATCGGCTAACAGACAGGGCGTGGGCGCGCCCTTCAGGGTAGAGCGACCCGACCGGTTTCCTGGAGAAATGCCGATGTCCGGGCTCAGTCGCACGTCCGACGATCTCTCGCCGCGACGCCGGAAGATTCTCTACCACGCCTGGCATCGCGGCACGCGCGAGCTGGACCTCCTGCTCGGCCGCTTTGCTGATGACGCCGTCGGCGAACTGACCGACACCGAGCTTGATGAGTTCGAGGCGCTGCTGGAGATCGACGACCGCGAGCTGTTCGGCTGGATCCTTGGCAAGGCGCAGGTGCCCGATACGGCACCGAAGGCCATATTCGCCAAGGTGCTGGCGTTCGCCCGTGCCCACCCGCTGACGGAGTGACGGGTTGTCCTGGCTCGTCATCTTGCTAAGAATTTCTAAGATATTGAATCTTTTCGATTTTTAGAATCGAAGTTCGGTTCCTTTTTGGCTCCGGATGCTTTAGAAGATCACGCTTCCTCCTTGAGCAGATATCCGTTCGCCATGCCCACGCCCTGGTCCAGCCTGCTGTCCGATTTTTCCACCATCACGGTTGCCGGCGTTCCCGATGGCGCCGAGGCGCTGGCGCTCGCCGAACTGGTGCGGTCAGGAAAACGGAAAGGACTTGACGCGGTCTACGTTGCCCGCGACGGCCAGCGGCTGCTGCAGCTCCAGAGAGCGCTCACCTTCTTCGCGCCGGAGATCGGCGTCCTGGAGTTCCCCGGCTGGGACTGCCTGCCCTATGACCGCGTGTCGCCGACCCCGGCTGTGGTGGCGCGGCGCATGACGACGCTGTCGGAGCTGGCGGCGCATGCCGACGATGTGCGCCCCTTCGTTCTGCTCACCACGGTCAACGCGCTGGTACAGCGCGTCGTTCCGCCGTCCATGGTGTCAGGGCAGGCGATGACGCTGGCGCCCGGCAATATAGCGGATATGGGCAAGCTCACCGCCTGGCTGGAGAATGCCGGCTTCTCTCGCTCGTCGACGGTGCGCGATACCGGTGAATACGCGGTGCGCGGCGGCATCCTCGACCTATACGCGCCGGGTACGGAAGCGCCGGTGCGGCTCGATTTTTTCGGTGACCAGCTCGAATCAATCCGCACCTTCGATCCTGAGAGCCAGCGCTCGACCGGCCAGTTGAGACGGCTCGACCTCGTGCCGATGAGCGAGGTGCAGATAACGCCGGCCTCGATCAAGCGCTTCCGGCAGGGCTACATCGCGGCTTTCGGTGCCGCGACCTCCGGCGACCCGATGTATGAGGCGGTGAGCGAAGGTCGGCGCTATGCGGGCATCGAACATTGGCTGCCGCTGTTCCACGAACAGCTCGGTACGCTGTTCGACTACACTGGCGACGCGCCCATCATGATTGATCAACTGGTCGATGAGGCGGTGAATGAGCGCCTCACCACCATCGTCGATCACTACGAGGCGCGTCTCGACACCCTAAAGACCGGCGGCTCCGGCGCCCCCTACAAGCCGATGCCACCGACGACGCTCTACGTCGCCGAAAGCGAGCTTCAGGGCATGCTTGCCCGCCGCTCCGTCGCTCACCTGACACCGTTCAACAGGCCTGAACAGTCCTCGGTCAAGATCGTCGATTTCGGCGGCAATACCGGTCGCTCCTTCGCCGCCGAGCGGGCGGCTGGCGACGTCAACATCTTCGATGCGCTGGTGAAATACATCGCCACGCTCGGCATGGAAAAGCGCAAGGTGATCCTTGCCTGCTGGTCGGAGGGATCGCGCGACCGTCTTGCCCAGGTGATCCGCGACCACGGCGGTCAGGCGACCGAACTGGCGCCGCATCTTGATGCAGCATTGAAGACGGCGGCCGGCGTGCTGCCGCTTGCCATCCTCGGTATCGAAACCGGCTTCGAAGTGCCCGGCTTCGTGGTCATTGCCGAACAGGACGTACTAGGCGACCGCCTGGTCCGCGGCGCCAAGAGCCGCAAGAAGGCCGAGAACTTCATCAAGGAAGCGACGAGCCTCGGCGAGGGCGACCTCGTCGTCCACGTCGACCATGGCATCGGCCGCTTCGTTGGCCTGAAGACCATCGAGGCGGCCGGCGCGCCACACGACTGCCTGGAGATCGTTTACGCTGGTGGCGACAAGCTGTTCCTGCCGGTTGAGAACATCGAGCTTCTGAGCCGCTACGGCTCCGACGACACCGAGGCGCAGCTCGACAAGCTGGGCGGTGGCGCCTGGCAGGCGCGCAAGGCGCGGATGAAGAAGCGCATCCGCGAAATCGCCGATGAGCTGATCAAGACGGCCGCCGCCCGGCTTCTCAAGACGGCGCCGGTACTGTCGCCGCCCGAGGGCCTCTACGACGATTTTGCCGCCCGCTTCCCCTACGACGAAACCGAGGACCAACTGACTGCCATCGAGTCGGTGGCCGGCGACCTGTCCTCCGGCCGACCGATGGATCGCCTCGTCTGTGGCGACGTCGGCTTCGGCAAGACGGAAGTGGCCCTCCGCGCCGCCTTCCTGGCGGCGATGAGTGGCAAGCAGGTGGCGGTTGTCGTGCCGACGACGCTGCTGTCGCGCCAGCATTTCCGCACGTTCAACGACCGGTTCAAGGGGCTGCCGATCCAGGTACGGCAGGCTTCGCGCCTGGTGCCGTCGAAGGATCTGGCCGCCACCAGGGCCGGCATTGCCGACGGTACCGTTGACGTCGCGGTCGGCACGCACGCCTTGCTTGCCAAGAGCATCGAGTTCAAGGACCTCGGTCTGCTGATCATCGACGAGGAGCAGCATTTCGGCGTCAAGCACAAGGAACGTCTGAAGGAACTGAAGTCGGACGTGCATGTGCTGACTCTATCGGCGACGCCGATCCCGCGCACGCTGCAACTGGCGCTGACCGGCGTGCGTGAACTGTCGCTGATCGCCACACCACCGGTCGATCGTCTCGCCGTGCGTACCTTCGTCACCCCCTTCGATCCGCTGATCGTCCGCGAGGCGATCCTCAGGGAGAAATACCGGGGAGGGCAGGTGTTCTACGTCTGCCCGCGCGTCGCCGACCTCGCCAGCCAGCGGGAGTTCCTGGAAAAGCACGTGCCTGAGGTGAAGGTTGCCGTCGCCCACGGCCAGATGGCGGCGACGCAGCTCGAGGACATCATGAACGCCTTCTACGAAGGCCAGTATGACGTGCTGCTGTCGACCACCATCGTTGAATCCGGCCTCGACATCCCGACGGCCAACACGCTGATCATCCACCGGGCCGACATGTTCGGCCTCGCCCAGCTCTACCAGCTGAAGGGCCGCGTCGGTCGCTCCAAGACGCGCGCTTACGCCATTTTCACGACGCCGCCGGAGAACCGCGTCAACACGGTGGCCGAGCGCCGGCTCAAGGTGCTGCAATCGCTCGACACGCTCGGCGCCGGCTTCCAGTTGGCCAGCCACGATCTCGATCTTCGCGGCGCCGGCAATCTCCTCGGCGAGGAACAGTCAGGCCATATCCGCGAGGTTGGCTACGAACTCTACCAGCAGATGCTTGAGGAGGCGGTCGCCCAGCTCAAGGCCGGCATCGTCGACGAAGTCGCCGAAGACCAGTGGTCGCCGCAGATCACGCTCGGCACGCCGGTGATGATCCCCGACCATTATGTGCCCGACCTGCAGCTTCGCCTCGGCCTCTACCGGCGTCTTGCCGAACTCGAGGATGGCAGCTCGATCGATGCCTTTGGCGCTGAACTGATCGACCGTTTCGGCCCGCTGCCGGAGGAGGTCGAGCATCTGCTGAAGACCATCACCATCAAAAGCCTGTGCCGCAAGGCCAACATCGAGAAGATCGACGCAGGCCCGAAGGGGCTGGTCCTGTCGTTCCGCGATGGCAAGTTCGACAATCCGGCGGCGCTGGTCCGATACATCGGCGAGCAGGGCTCGCTCGCCAAGATCCGGCCTGACCAGAAGATCGTCTTGACGCGCGACTGGCCGGAGGCCGAGCAGCGCCTCAGGGGCACGGCGGCGGTGCTGTTGAAGCTCGTCCGCATGGTCGAGGAGGCTAAATCCGGCGCTTCAACGGCGCTCGCTCCGACCGAGCCGCAGAAACTGAAGCTCAAACCGACGCCGCCTCCGCCGCCGATTGCCCCCATGCCCAAGGGACGCTACCCGTCGCTGAATTCGCTCAAAGGAAAGGGCAGGCGCTAAACCCGTCCGAATGTAGGAAATTCTTGGCTCTGCGCCTTGAAAGCTACACGTTTCCGACACAATCGAGTATTGAGATAGCTGATCCTCAGACGAGGCAATGTGACCCCGCGGTTTTCCAACGCGTGGAGGTCGTCATGGGCGAATTGATCAGCGTTTCGACATTGCTGTTGATGGGCGTGCTGGGCGGTGCGACGGCCGGCGCGGCCCTTGGTTTCATTTGGCTGATGGAGCGGCGCAACCCGGCCTTGGGCCTTTGGTCCGCCTCCCTATGGTTTGGCGCCATCGCCTGTGCCTTCTACATTTTGCGTCCCGTGGTACCGGACTGGACATCGGTGTTGTTCGGAAACGCCATGTTGGCCTTCGCCTATGGCCTGATCTGGCTTGGCTTCCAGCTTTTCGAGGGGTGCCGGCCGGCCGTCTGGAAGGCGGCGGTTGGTGCGGTTGCTTGGCTGCCTTTCGTCGCCATTCCCTTCCTGCGCGACGAGCCGGCCCTGCATTCGGCACTGGCGGCGCTGGTGATGGCCATCTACTCGCTGGCGATCGCCTGGAAGCTCGTGCATCGCCGTCGGACAGAGCCGCTCCCGGCTCGTTTGCCGACCGCCGTGCTGTTCGCCGTTCACGGCTCGCTCTATGCGTCGCGAGTGCCGCTGCTGCTGTTCTTTCCTGATTTCGGTCTCGGCACCACTTTCGATCAGTCGCCGCTGTTCGTCGTCGGCCTGCTCGAGGCGCTGCTGTTCACGCTGTTCCTTGTCGTCGCCATGCTGACGCTGCTCGCCCAGCGCGATGCCCGCTTCCACCGCAAGTCGGCCGATACCGACGCACTCACCGGCCTGCCCAACCGCCCGGCGTTCTTTCGCGCCACCGAGGCGCTGCTGCAGGGCGGCGGTGAGCGTGGCGTGCTGATGGTGTTCGACCTCGACCACTTCCACTTCGTCAATGACCGGTTCGGCCGCGAGGAAGGAGACCGGGCGCTCCAGGCCTTCGCCCAGGTGCTGCACCGTGAGGTGCGGCCGCCGGACATCGTCGCCCGCATCGGGGACGAAGAGTTTGCCCTGTTCATGCCGTCGATCCGGCTCGACGTTGGTTTGTCGATTGCCGAGTATCTCTGCCGACGGACCGAAGAGCTGAAGCTGGTTACCGAAGGCGGCGCGCGTATTCCGCTCACCACCAGCGTCGGCGTGGCGGCTGTCGCCGATGCCGGTGCCGATATCGAGCCGTTGATGATGGCGGCCGGGGTGGCACTCGCCGAGGCCAAGCGCGTCGGCCGCAACCGGGCTCGCGCCTTCCGGGCCACGTCCACGCTGCACGATCGGCTGGTCGATGACTGGCTGAGGACGGGCTAAGCTATTGAGATATCAGCCCGCCGCCGCGGTTTTCGGCCTGACTGCCATGGTTCCGAGCAGCAGCGCGACGTAAGCGACAATGGCGGCAATGGTCAGCCACGCCGGACAATGCAGTTTGTCGGTCGCCTCCATGGCGTCGAAGGTGATGCGAAGGCCGATCGCCACTTGCAACAATGCTGCCGGCAGGTACAGGACCGGCACGTAGCGCACCGACGCCCCGGTGACGGCCGGCAGGATGATCGGCGCGTGGGCAAACACCATCGATAGGATGAAGCCGACGGCGATGGCGTGGATGGCCGCGTCATGCCCGTAGACGGTCTCGCCCGGCGGCAGCAGCACGAGACTTGCGGCGGCAACGATCAGCCAGCCATAGCCGCAAATGAGCAGGATCGCTGAGAAGCGAGCGAAGCCGCGGGTTCGAACGGTGCGGAGCGCGATATCCTCCCTGAGCAGCCACAGCGCGATGCCGGCGAGTGCCACAGAGAGCAGGGCGGAGCCACCCTGCCATGGCTGGCCGAGCCCGAGCGCCAGAACGAACAGCGCCACGAAGACAACCAGCAGGCCGCGGGCGGCCAGCGTTGGCTTGAGCAGGCGCGACAGTTCGATCCGCTCGGCGACGACGGTCAGGATCAGGAAGCCGAGCCAGACGTAGCCGACGTCCGGTAGCGTCCGGCCGGACAGCCAGAACAGGGTTCCGAGCGGCCACAGCGCTGCGGCTGCCGTCATCAGCCCCGTGAAGAGCGTTGGCAGTTTCCAGGTGGCGAGGCCTGTAAGCAACGTCAGCCCGAGGCCGGCCAGCAGAAACAACGGTGCGGTCGCCTCGGCATAGCCGCAAAGCAGCAAGATGGCGCCAGCAGCCGATACAGCGGGAACCAACAGTGCCGCCAAGCGGCCGTCGGCGACGGCGCGTTCAAGGGAGATCAGCGTGCCGAAAAAGCCCGACGCCATGATCGCCCCGTGCATATCCGCCGTGTCGCCGACCGGCGCCACGACGCCCAGTCGGGCGAGGCCGCCGGCAAGACCGGCTACCAGCGATGCGGCGGCCGTCACGGCAAGGGCGATGCGGAGGAACGGGGTAAGCTTCATGGCAGGGCTCCGCTGAGATGATCTGGAAAGACAGGCGGGCAGATTGGCCGGCGTTTCAGCGTCCAAACAGTCCGGCCGCGAACTTCGACACCGCTGCCTCAAAGCGCGACGGCTGGCGTTCGAAGCGAGATCTGACGGCTGGATCGGCGAGCTCGGGCGACCAGACCGCCGCCTTGTCGATGGCGACGCTCACTGTCCATTCCGCTCCGACGGCGGTTTCGACGGCAGCGCGAGCGTTCTCGCCGATCAGGCTGCCGAGCGGGCAGGTCGGCGTCGTCATCATCAGCTCGACGTGGATGGTCCGCTCGCCAATATCGAGCCGGCGAACGAGGCCAAGCGCCACGATGTCGATGCCGAGTTCGGGGTCGTCGACGGTGGCAAGGGCGGCAAGGACCTGCGGTTTCATGGCGTTATCTCCGGGTCAGGCGGATGCGCCAGATATCCGGGCCCTGTTCGAGATAGTCCCAGCCGAAGCCGACCAGGGTCCGTTCCTCGAAATGCTGGCGCAACGGCACCGGGTCGAAGCTGTTGACGATCTCCAGCGCCTGACCCGGCTCGAGGGCATCGAAGCTCTCGATGATGGTGGCGCGGCGAAGCTCGCACGGCAGACGGCGCACGTCGAGTATGCTCGCGGGTTTGAGCGTATCAAGGGACATCGGTTCGGTCTCCGTTATTCGATGAGCGGAGACTAGCCCTGGCATTTCGGACGCTCGTTGTCGTGTCGCAAACTTGTGGTCAGTCAGAATGAAAAAGCGCCGCCCGGTCGGGGCGGCGCCGCTGATCGATCTGCCCGAGAGTGTCAGAGCCCGCCCCAGTAGAGTTTCGGGTTGGGCTCTCAGGCGAAGACATTCTTGAGAACGATAGTCTTGATCTGCGTCACCTCTTCCAGCGAACACATGATGCCTTCGTTGCCGATACCGCTCATCTTGTAGCCACCGAATGGCATTTCGCAGGAGCGGAAGAACGAACAGCCGTTGACCACGGCGCCGCCGCATTCGAGTTGCTTGGCCACCTTGAGCGCGGCATTGACGTCGGCCGAGAACACCGCGCCGGAGAGGCCGAAGATCGATGAGTTGGCGATCTCGATCGCCTCCTCCACCGTATCGAAGCCGATGACCGGTACCACGGGGCCGAAGATTTCCAGGTCCTTCGCCACGTCGGCGGTCTTTGGAACGTCGATGATCACCGTCGGCTCGTAGAAGGCGCCGCGGCGACTGCCGCCCAGAACCACCTTGCCCCCCTGCTGCACGGTGAGCGCGACCTGCTCCTCGACGCTGATCGCCGCCTTCTCGGAAATCAGACAGCCAATTGTGGTGGTCTCGTCGAGTGGATCGCCTTGTTTCTCCTTCGCGAGGCGGGCGACCAGCTTTTGCGTGAACTCGTTCTTGCGCGAGTTATGAACGAGGAAGCGCTTCGACGCGCAGCATACCTGTCCGGTGTTGTAGAAGCGGCCGAACATCGTCTCCTCGACGGCCAGGTCGATGTCGCCGTCGGCCAGCACGATGAAGGCGTCGTTGCCGCCAAGTTCAAGCGCCGACGGTGTCAGATTTCTCGAGGCGGTCAGCGCCGTTTCGATGCCGACCTCGGTCGAACCGGTCAGCGATATGAAGTCGATGCCGGGATGCGAGCATAGCCATCCACCGACTTTCGAGCCTCGGCCGGTGACAATCGAGATGGCACCCGGCGTGACGCCGGCTTCCATCAGCAGCTCACAAAGTCGGATCAGTGTCAGCGGGTTATCGGTTGACGGCTTGACGATGGCGGCGTTGCCCATGATGAGAGCCGGCGCCACCTTCTGATCGAACAGGTCGCAAGGGAAGTTGAACGGGATGATGCAGGCGACGACGCCGACGGGTTCGCGTGTGACGATCTGAAGCGTGTGCTCCATGCCGGGCTCGGTGCCCTCGGGAATCGTCTCGTTGTAGAAATGCTTGGCTCGCTCGACGAAACCGCGGAACAGCGTCGGGATGTTGTCGATCTCGTTTCGACCCTCGACGATCGGCTTGCCGGTCTCCATGGAAAGCAGGCGAGCCAACTCCTCCTTGTGCGCGAGTGCAAGGTCGACGAAATGGTTGAGGATGGCGCCGCGCTGGTGCAGCGGCACCTTCGCCCAGGCTTTCTGCGCCTTGGCCGCTTCCTCGACAGCCCAGTCGATATCGTCCCTGGTGGCGGCGGGGATCGTATCGATCACCTTGCCGGTGGCAGGATTGGTGACCTCGATAGTTGCACCATCCCGTGCGTCGACCTTGCGGCCGCCGATGATCATCTTTGCCATAGTGGTTCAGTCCCTGAAGAGATTTCGTATGAGCTATTTCTGGAAGCCGGCGAAGGACAGCATCAGGCCACCGCAGGTGTTGGCGCCCCAATCTTCGAAGCCGTATTCGCCGAAGGTGAACACGCCGATGAACGGCACGCCGTCGGCTGCCTTGCGAATCTCATCGGCCGCTTCGCCGATGCGGTCGCCGATGCCTCCCCGCCGACCACCGCAATGGACGAGCAGATAGGCGCCCGGCTTTTCACCGAGCCGGTCATCGACAGCGCGGATGGTCTTGCCTGTCGAGGCGATCAGTTCGTCAGGAGAGCTATCCATGAAGATGACGGCGGTGCCGGTGGCGACGTCGTTGCCGACGTTGATCGTACCGTCGGGATTGCCGACCATCGGATGGCGGATGGCAACCAGATCGCCGAGCCTGTCCTTTTCCCCCAGCGGATGGCAGATCGACGCGCCGAGCAGTGCGAGGCCGTACAGGGTCTGCGGTTCGACACCGAGCCATTCGGCATACTTGGAAAGGGCGGCAACGCCGTCGATCTCGACGATTTTCCGCTTGCCCTCGACCTTGGTGATGATGCCGGCCTTCGGCGTTTCCTTGTATTCGCCGGTGTAGCGGAAGGCGGCTTTCTTGCTCGTGTAGAAGAACACGACGCCGAGCCCGCTGCCGTAGGAATCGAGGCCGTAGAGCACCTTCCACTTGCCCTCGACCGAGTTGTCGGCGGCGCTACCGCCAAAGAAGGGCACGCGGCCGATGACGTCCTCAATGCCCTTCAGATAGGTCTCCTCCTCACCCGGCGGAGCGACCATGTAGAAATAGGCGGGCGCTTCCTTGCGACCGGCCGCAGCCATGGCGTCCCGCGCCACCTTGCGGCCGGTCTCACGGGCGCAATTGCTCTTCGGAGCTCCAGCCGTGCCGACGACAAGATCCTCGTCGGCAATGGCCATCACACCGGCATAGCCGTCAGGCCCCGAGACGAAGCCTTCCGGCGTGATGAGGCCGGTAAATGATGTGCAGCCAACCACCGGCGTCCCAGGCAGAGCCTCGCCCACCCCCTTCAGGAAGGCCTGCTGATCGTAGTCGCAGCTTGTGAAGGCAAAAGCGACTTTGGCGTCGTCCACCCGCGCTTTGCCGGCGGCTTCCTTGCCGGCGGCATAGGCATCGGCGACTGTGCTTGAACCGACATTGGCTCTCAACATGGTGTTGCTCCTCCGATCGGCCGACAGTCGGCACAAGCAGTCACGCCTCACAAAACGTGAGGTTGTCGTTCCGCTGCCCGGTGGGCCGAAATGGTGATGAATAGCATCCGGGTCGCCGTCCTCCTCGACGGCTGCGGATGATGTCGCTCTTTCTCCAAGCGCCGGGAAGAGCATCCATCGTTTTGGCCAAGCTGTAAATAACGCACAATTTTGTTAGGCCAGTACAAAGCGCAAGGTCACCCCGCGGCGAGAGGCACCACCGCGACGAATGGATAGTCTTCATGGCGCTGACGGCGCAAACGCTTGGGCTGTCAAAGCAAGTCGCCTGGGGCAGAAGCCACGAGTGGGGGGAGACCTTGGTCTGGATTGGCCGGCGTGGACAGTCTGTCGATGAAATGTTTTGTCTCGAAATGGGATGTCTTCACCGCGACCAAAGACCGGCAGGGATCCGCCGAACCGGCTGGAATCGCGCGGTTTCTTGCGCGATGATCGCAGGCGGCCGCTCGGTGCTGGGGAGGCGCCGGCCCGGCCTTGGGAGGAAGACTGCATGCCCATGACGCTCAGGGACGACCTTAGCGATAAGATATCGGCCGGAGAGCTCCATTGCGAAAAGGAGCTGACCATGTCGATCATTTCCGGCAAGTACAAGGTGGTGATCCTCTGGCACCTCGGGCATGACGGTCCACTACGCTACGCTGAGATTCACAGGCTATTCAAGGATATAAGTGACCGCATCCTGACCAAGCAACTCAGGGAGATGGAGCAGGATTGTGTGGTTCGGCGCACGGTCTTC
Source organism: Pseudomonadota bacterium (assembly GCA_018262575.1). Taxonomy (GTDB): domain Bacteria; phylum Pseudomonadota; class Alphaproteobacteria; order Rhizobiales; family Pleomorphomonadaceae; genus Pleomorphomonas. The sequence continues at coordinate 38,211 of JAGSYU010000018.1, forward strand.
GCTGAGAAGCGCGTAAAGGTCGAGTATGCGCTGACCGACATCGGCCGATCGCTCATCCCGATCGTCGACGACATCTATGAGTGGGGCTTGGAGCACCTGCCGTTCTACGTCGAGAGAGAAAAAGAAGGACGCGCCGCGGCTGCCGGCTGATCGTCGCCCCAAAACGAGCCACAGAAAAGAAGAGCCAGCCGTGCGATATGCGCGGCTGGCTCTTTTGTCCGTTCGGCGACCCTAGGGGATCAGAGGATCGAGCGATAGAGCGCCTCGATGTCCGGAACGCTGGTGTCGCGCGGATTGCCGCCGGTGCAGACGTCGGCGAAGGCCGCCTGAGCAAG
>JAGSYU010000117.1 GCA_018262575.1 Pseudomonadota bacterium
CGTTTGAGAGTTTCATCCAGCCCCAAACACTCGTCTCGCTTCGATGAACTTAATGTAGATCAGCACCCTTCACGGAAATAGGGGGTGCCAAGTCAATCCGATGCGATGGGTTCCGTGAAGTTTTTTCACAAAAGCGTGTGAAAATGGCAATGAACCGAGATTGGCCGCGCGCCCACCTGAGGAGTCGTCAAAAGACTCCCGCCTTTGGCCCGTCCACCAACCCGGCAATGGGCTTTCGTCCGGCATGGCTAAGCCAATATCCGGTAAGCGACAGATCCGCGGGCATCACCTGCCAGAAGCAGAGGGCGGGGTCGTTGATCGCGCCGGCAGACTGCGCATGCGAAAACGGCGCCGGGGAAACCCGACGCCGTCTCTGGGATCAGTCGTTGAGGACGATCAGTTGCCAACCGACACGTTGACGAACTCGCCTTCAGCCGGGTCGTAGAAGCGCATCGTCGCGCCGCTGGCCTTGACCGCGTCATGCGTGGCGATGATCGGTGCGCCAGAGACCTTGGTCGTCACGAACTCGCCCTCGGCGGGATCATAGAAGGTGGAGGTCTGCGTGTAGCGCGCCGTATCGTCACTGGTGGCGGCCGCCGTGTTCAGCGTACCGGCGGCAAAGCTGCCCTCGGCCGGATCATAATAGGTCTGCTCGGCGGCGAAAGCCAGGCTCGGAAGGGCGATGGCGGCGAGAGCAACGGCAGAAATGGCAAAGGTTTTCATTTTCATACTCCATGTATTTCGATGACATCGTGAAGAGCGTCGTCAGGTCGTTGGAGGTTGCCATCCAGCCCCAAACATTCGTCTCGCTTCGATGAACTACATATAGATCGGTGTCCTTCACGGAAAAAGGGGGTTCCAAGTCAATACGATACGACCTGTTCCGTGATGTATTTTCACAAGATCGTGTGATCTCGTGACTCAGAGGGCAATTCTTCGCGACTGGTGGTACACATCCACGTGAAGGGTCTTGAAAATAATCCGGGCTTCGGACCGCGACAGGGCAAAATGGATCGTCTGTCGGCGTAGCGATTGACCTGTCACCTTGTCGGCCATCACAGGTCGACACGGTCTTCTCGCCGGATCTGCGGGGGAGGGAGAGTGCCGTGGATCGCCCGACGCACTTGCCTTGTGCTATGCCGGCACCGGTCCCTGTCCGGAGAACCGCCAATGCCCGAGCTGCCAGAAGCTACCGTTGCCGCCGCTGTCAACGCTCTCGACACGCCGACGGTGGTGATCGACGCTGGCAAGGTCGAAGCCAATCTTCGGCGGGCGCAGGCCTATGCCGACCGATATGGCCTGAGGCTCAGGCCGCACATCAAGACGCACAAGATGCCGCATCTGGCCGCCCGTCAGATCGAACTCGGTGCCGCAGGCATCACCTGCCAGAAGCTTGGCGAGGCCGAGGTGATGGCTGACGCCGGCATCGCGGATATCTTTCTGCCCTACAACATCATCGGCGCAGCAAAACTCGCCCGCCTGACAGAGCTGAAACGGCGGGTGAAACTGTCGGTTACCGCCGACAACGCCGTGGTCGCCGCCGGCTATGCCGCCACCTTCGTCGATCCGGCGGCACCGCTTCCGGTCCTCGTGGAATGCGACACCGGCCTGGGGCGCTGCGGCGTGACGACGCCTGAGGCGGCCGTCGAGCTGGCGCTTGTGATCGCCGCCGCCCCAGGGCTCAGCTTCGGCGGTCTCATGACTTTTCCGGCGACGCACAGAACGATCGAGGCGCGTGCCTTTCTCGAAAGGACGATTGCGCTGCTGGTGGCGGCCGGCCTGCCACCGGCCATCGTCTCCTCGGGGGGCACGCCGGATCTCTATGGCGCTGGCGAGGATGCCGGCACGGTCACCGAGTACCGGCCCGGCACTTACGTATTCTCCGACCGCTTCCAGGTGGAAAAGGGCCTCGGCACCTATGACGATTGCGCCCTCAGCGTGCTCGCCACCGTGGTGAGCCGGCCCACCGACACGCGCGCCGTGATCGACGCCGGCTCGAAAGCGCTCACCTCCGACCTGCTCGGCCTTGACGGATACGGCTATCTGCCGGCCTACCCGGACGCCCGGATCGTATCGCTATCGGAGGAGCATGGTGTGATCGATTTTTCCGCCTCGTCCCGCCGCCCTGAGATCGGCGAGCGCCTCCACGTCATTCCCAACCACGTCTGTCCCGTGGTCAACCTCTTCGACAGCGTGCATTTCCTGCAGGCTGATGGGTCGATTGAAGATGTGCCCGTGGCGGCGCGCGGCCGGGTCGACTGACAACTCCAGTCGGTGCAAAGCCAATGCAATTCATCGTGCCGAGCGGCAGGACTCACCGGAATTTCCAAGGGGGAAATGGTACAGCTGGTTGGTCTTGAACCAACGACCTTCGGAGCCACAATCCGACGCTCTAGCCAACTGAGCTACAGCTGCACAACGGCGCGGAACCTAGTTGGGTCGCCGCTGCAATGCAAGCCCCGCTCGCTACTTTTTTGCGACCGATCGCCGCAAGCGGCGGGGGGAAAGTGGAGATCGGCCGCCACGGCGTCAGGCTGCAACCACCGCGCCGAGGAAGTCATCGATCGTCGAGCGGAGTTGGCTTGCCTCGTCGGCGACTTCGCGGGAATCGTGATCAAGCTTCTGCGCTGCCGACTCGGTTTCACGGGCCGTCGTCAGCACGGCGCCGACATTCGTCGCCACCTGCTGCGAGCCGGCCGCGGCGGCGTTGACCGAGCGGCTGATGTCGCCGGTGGCCGCCCCCTGTTCTTCGACGGCGGCGGCGATGGCGCCAGTGTAGCGATCGACCTCCTGCATGGTGACGCCGATCGCCTGGATCGCCTCCACTGCGTCGGCTGTGGCCGTCTGGATGGTATCGACCTGGGTGGCGATTTCCTCGGTCGCCTTGGCGGTCTGCCCGGCGAGATTTTTCACTTCGGCAGCAACGACGGCAAATCCTTTGCCCGCTTCGCCGGCCCGCGCCGCTTCAATGGTGGCGTTGAGTGCTAAGAGGTTGGTCTGCTCGGCGATCGCCCTGATCAGCGTGACGACTTCGCCGATCTTGTTCGCGCCGGCGGCGAGTCGGTTGATCTTGGCATCGGCGTCGCGCGTGCCACGCGCCGCATCGGCGACGATGGTGCCGGTACGCTGGACCTGGGCGGAAATCTCGCCGATCGAGGCGGCGAGTTCCTCGGTGGCCGATGCGACGGCCTGCACATTGCTTGTGGCGGTGCAGGAGGCGTTCGAGGCGGCTCCGGCATCTTCCACCGTGCGCAGGGCGCCCGCTCCAAGCGAACCGGCAGTGGCCAGCAGGCCCTCGACGGTCCCGTTCACCGCGCCGAGCGCCATCTGGGTTGCCGTGCGAAAATCATCGATCAGCATCTCGACACGTTGCTGTCGCGCGGCGCGCTCGGACGCCTCCGTGTTCTTGTCCCGCTCAAGGGCAAGGCGCGTGACGGCGCTGTCCTTGAGGATAACGACGGCACGGGCAATGGTTCCCACCTCGTTGCCATAGGTGGCATAGGGGATATCCTTGGCGAGATCGTCGCGGGAGATCCGCTCCATCAGCCCGGAGAGCTGCGTCACGGGCCTGATGAGACGCGCCACCAGCCACGACGCGCCAGCCGACATCACCGCCGCCAGCACCGCGCCGAGCAGCGAGATCTTCGCCACCAGCCCATCCTTGGTGGCGGCGACGGCCGCCTCTGGAATGCCCGCGAACAGGATGCCGATCACCGCGCCGGCCGGAGTCTTGATCGGTGTGTAGATGGTAAGGTACGGCGCACCGAGGATGGTCGCCTCGCCCGTGAAGACAAGACCCTTCTTGATCGCCGCGTAGGCCGGCGATGCCTTGCCGAGATCGGTGCCCACGGCGCGGCTACCGTCCGCCTTTTTGATGGACGTCGTCACGCGCGTGAAGTCGTCCTTGGTGGCATCGTAGGTAAAGATGGTGGCGGCGGCACCCGCCGTGCGGGTGAGATCGTCAATGAGATCGTGAGTCGGAAAAGGGGGAATGGATGGCATGCCAATGTGGTCGACGGCATTTCCTGACCAGGTGATCGTCGTGCCGACGAGGTCCTTCTGCATCAGAAGGGCTCCGGTCCGGATAGCGATCGTCTGCTTTTCCAGCGCCTGCCGTGCGGCGTCAGCCGATAGCGTCGTGTAAACGACGAACAGCAACAGACCCACCGTCAGCGTGATGAATACCGCGACGGCGGCCCCGATCACCTTCCACAACTTGACTCGGTTGAGAAACATTTTCCCCTGCTTTTTGAAGTAGATGGACCACCTATTGCCAGGAATGCACCTATAGTGATGAACCGGAACTTAAGGTGTGGCCATTCACAACGTTTCGAGAAAATGAATCCTCCGGAAGCCAGGCGTCCCGCCCCTGTGGCCTCTAGGTCAGCGTTCCCTCCCAGGTGGGCGCAAATGGAATTATCTCGCCACACGCGGAAAGCGCTGGGGCGGCGTTAACCCTTCATTCACGCTATTTTCTTTTTCTTGCTCGAAGGACTCGCCTCGCAAGGGAAATAAACGCTTCCCACGCTTATCTGTTGCATCATCGTGAAGAGTGGCTGGTCGAGCCGGCTGCGGATGTCCTGCCGTTTGGTGGCAGTCCGGCTTGATAGGTGCCGGCTTGATAGGTGGAGGAAGAGCGCCGCGTTTCAAGGGAGGCGGGCATGCAGTCACGGGTCGTCGCCTCGCAGCACACGTCGATTGGTAGTCCCATCAGGAAGACGGGTGGAAACGCCGCCGCGTCGGCTCGCCGACGTCGCAAGGGCGGTGGCCATCAAGACACGCGCTCCCTCTTCATTGCCGGCTTTGTGGCGCTGGTCCTCGCGTTGATCGTCGCCACGATCTGGTTCAACGTGAAGCCCTTCCCGGTCGCCTCCTCCGAGCCCGGACCGCGTCCGCCGCCGAGCGCTGCCGATATCGAAGCCAAGAAGACTCATTCCTACTGGAAGGTCGGAAGCAGCACCTATCGGCACTATATTACCAACACCAGCACCGGCGAGATCGTCGACGCCGGCATTATCACCATCAAGGAGATGCTCGACCAGGGCATCGCGGTTCCCGGCTATTCGCTGCCGACCAAGGCCTCCTCCGGTGGGTCGACTGGCCGCAGTGAGCTGGCCGTTCGCTTCCGGGCGATCCAGGATCACCTCAAGTAGCCGCCATCTCGGCGCGTAGCAGCATGCCGTAGAGGTCGCGCGGCTCGTCCGGGTCGGCGAGCAGGTCGAGTTCCTCATAAAAGGCCGTGCCGGCGAGCTTGTCGCGCACGTAGCGCAGCGCCGAGAAGTCCTCGATGGCAAAGCCAACGGAGTCGAACAGCGTCACCTCGCCGGGCGATGTGCGGCCCGGCACCGCACCGCAGAGGACTTCCCAGAGCTCGGTGACCGGATAGTCGGCTGGCAGTTGCTGGATTTCGCCTTCGACGCGCGTCTGCGGCGCATATTCGACAAAAATCGATGACCGTTTCAGGATATCGCGGTGGAGTTCCGTCTTGCCGGGACAGTCGCCGCCGACCGCGTTGATATGCACGCCCGAGCCGACCATGTTGTCGGTCAAGATGGTGGCATACTGCTTGTCGGCCGTTACCGTGGTGATGATGTCGGCGCCCTCGACCGCCTCCTGGCCGGAGCGGCAGACGGCGATCGAGAAGCCGAGTGGGGCGAGGTTGCGTTTGCACTTCTCCATCGCCGCCGGATCGATATCGTAAAGGCGCAGATGACGGATGCCGAGCAGCGCCCGGAAGGCCAGTGCCTGGAATTCCGACTGGGCACCATTGCCGATGATCGCCATGGTGGCGGCGTCCTTCGGTGCGAGGCGCCGCGCCGCCATCGCCGAGGTGGCGCCGGTTCTGAGCGCCGTCAGCAGCGTCATTTCGGACAGCAGCATCGGGTAGCCCGAGCCGACGTCGGCGAGAACGCCGAAGGCGGTGACCGTCTGCTTGCCGCTTCGCATGTTCTTGGGGTGGCCGTTGACGTATTTGAAGCCGTAAAGTGCTCCGTCGGACGTTGGCATCAGCTCGATGACGCCATCAGCCGAATGCGAGGCGACGCGAGGCGTCTTGTCGAAGGACGGCCAGCGGCGGAAGTCTTCTTCGATATAGCCGGCGAGTTCAGTGAGGAAGGTCTCGACGCCGACGCTGAGCACCAGTCTCATCATGTTGTCGACCGACACGAACGGCACGATGGCGAGGGGGGAAATGGCGTTCATGCGGCAAAGCTCCGGGTCGGGCGGTCCATGACGGTGCGGCCCATCAGGCTGGCAAGGAGGTCGACCATCAGCGTGGCAGTCCGGCCGCGCTCGTCGAGGAAGGGGTTGAGTTCGACGAGATCGATCGAGGAGACAAGGCCGCTGTCGTGCAGCATCTCCATGATCAGGTGCGCCTCGCGGAAGGTGGCGCCGCCCGGTGCCGTGGTGCCGACACCGGGAGCGATGGACGGATCGAGAAAATCGACGTCGAGACTGACGTGCAGGCGACCATTCATGGTCACGACGCGCTCGAGGAAGCGGTCGACCAGCGTGCCGACGCCGTGCTCGTCAAGAGCGCGCATGTCGTGGACGGTGACGCCGGAACCGACAAGCGCCCGCCGTTCGGCCGGATCGACCGAACGAATGCCGACCATGGCGACATTGCCCGGTGGCACGGGATGGGAAAGCGGCGGATAGCAGCCGTGGAAGCCATCCATTCCCGTGAAATAGGCGACCGGCGTGCCATGGAGATTGCCGCTCTGGGTGGTGTCGAGCGTGTGAAAGTCGGTGTGGGCGTCAAGCCACAACACGAAGAGCGGACGTCCTTCCTCGGCGGCGCGGCGGGCGACGCCAGGCACGGTACCGGCGGCGAGCGCGTGGTCACCGCCGAGAAAGACCGGCAGGGCGCCGTCGCCGGCCCGATGGGCTGCCTCGCTCACCGCGCCGATCCAGGCGGCGATCTCGGGAAGGCGCCGGAGATGCGGGTAAGGCGGGGTGATGGCCGACAGCGGGCCGCGGGCGACGTTGCCAAGATCCTCGACGTCGTGGCCGAGCTCGGCGATCGCTTCGACGATGCCGGCCGTTCGATAGGCGCTTGGCCCCATTTCGCATCCCATGCGGGCGGCGCCATCCTCCACCGGTATCCCCAGAAGCCTTACCTTCATGCCCGTTCGCCTCTCGCTGTTGGACCATCGGCATCAGGCCATTGTCGGCCGGCGAAGTGAACAGGTGGGATTGGCAATCTAAACGGATTGGCTTATCAAAATGGCAGTTCCATTGTGCAAAACGGTGGCTTCATGGATCGGCTCGATCAGCAACTGGTGACGCTGCTGCGTCATGACGGCCGTCGTTCGGTGTCGGACCTTGCCACCGAGCTGGGCGTCTCGCGCGCTACGGTGCGCGCCCGCATGGAGCGGCTTGAGCGCGGCGGCGACATCCTCGGCTTTACGGTCATCCTGCGCAACGACGCTATCGAGGTGCCGGTCAGGGCGGTGATGATGATCGAGATCGAGGGGCACGTGCTCGACAAGGTGATCCGCCAGCTCGGTGGCTTTCCCGAGGTGGCAGCGATCCACACCACCAACGGCCGCTGGGATCTCGTCGTCGAACTGGGGGCGGCGACGCTCACCGACTTCGACACCGTGCTGCGCCGCATCCGCCTGTTGCCCGGCATCACCGGGTCCGACACCAGCCTGCTCCTGACAACACCCCGTACGACGCGCGCCCGCCTGAGCCCAAGCTGACGCTCGGCAGCGGTTGGCCGATCGCGTTCAGTCCTTGCGGCGGCGATGGGTGTCAAAGACGAGGCCGGTTTCGAGCGCGTGCTTGCCGAACTTCTGCCTGACCTCGTCCATCGCCCGTTCGGCCGCCGCCTTGCGCGTCGCCTTCTGGTCGACGAGATCGGCCGGGTCGGCGAGGCGGCTTTCACAGAGGTCGGCGACGGAGACGCCGAGCAGACGGTATTTCTGGCCGTGCGCCTCTTCGGCGAGGAGCGCATCGGCAGCCGCGAAGATGCGATCGGCGAGCTGGGTGGGGTCGGAGAGGCGCCGTGCCCGTGTTCTCAGGCGAAAGTCGGCGGTTTTCAGCTTCAGCGTCACCGTCGAACCGGCGATGTCCTCGTGTTTCAGGCCGAAGGAGACGCGCTCGGCCTGCTCGCGCAGGATCGGGCGGAGATCGCGGAGATCGGCAATATCCTCGAAGAAGGTGACCTCGGAGCCAACGCTCTTGCGCTTCGAATTGGGGATGACGTGCCGGCTGTCCTCGCCGCGCGACAGCTTGCCGATCCTGAGGCCGAGCGCCCCGTAGCGGCCGGCCAGTCGGGTCGGATCGGCCGTCTGCAGGTCGCCCACCGTCCTGTAGCCATCGGCGGCCAGCCGTTCGGAAAAGGCGCGGCCGACGCCCCATAGCGTCGTCACCGGCCGCGGCGCCAGAAAGGCCACCGCTTCCGACTGGCCGATCACCGAAAAGCCCCGGGGCTTGTCGAGGTCGGAGGCGATCTTGGCGAGAAACTTGTTGGCGGCCAGCCCAACCGACACGGTGATGCCCACCTCGCGCTCGACGGCCCGCGCGAAACGGGCGAGCACCAGGGCCGGGCTGGCACGATGCAGCTTTTCGGTGCCGGACAGGTCGAGAAAGGCCTCGTCGATGGACAGCGGCTCGACGAGTGGCGTCAGCTCCAGCATTCGCCGCCGGATTTCCCGGCCGACACGCGCGTATTTCTCCATGTCGGGCCGTATCACCACCGCGTCGGGGCACAGTTCCAGCGCCTTGAACATCGGCATGGCCGAACGCACGCCGCTGATGCGGGCGATATAGCAGGCCGTCGATACGACGCCGCGCTTGCCGCCGCCGATGATCACCGGCTTGGTGGCAAGCGAGGGATCGTCACGCTTTTCCACCGAGGCGTAGAAGGCGTCGCAGTCGACGTGAGCAATGACCAGCCGATCAAGATCAGGGTGGCGGAGCAGGCGTGGCCCGCCGCAGGCCGAACAGCGGCGACCCTCGTCCGGCGCGGGTGAAAAACAGTCCCTGCAGAAGCCACGCGCCACTTCGGGCATGCCCGCCTCCCGCTGGCCGATCACCCAACCCTCATCGCCAGACGATTATAGCTCGCTTTCGCCGGCCAGCGCATACCGCGCCGCCGCGACCATGGTCGGCCTCACCTGCGCCTCTTCGACAAAGGACAACAGCAGCGATTCATCGGCCAGGAAGAATTCCAGAAGGCCGGCAAGGAAGCCGGGCTCACGGGCCGCTACCCTCAAGTCGGCCGGGCCGATGCCCGACAGCGACAGGAAACGACCGAGTGCATCCGGGTTGCCGGCGAGATAGGCAAGGGCGGAAATGGCCAGCTCTTCCGCCGCGTCGACGCTAAGCCTTTTGGCAATTGGCATATTCGGACCACCGTTTGGGATTGCTAAAGGAATCCGTACTATATTTGTTATACTGGAATCGGTGCGGCAACCTATCCCTACCGGAAGGCGTTTCTGCGTACGACTTGTGCGTGGGAATGGAACCCCGCCGAGCACCCGGCAACACCGGTGCGCGAGGCGGAGAGAGAGTCGAATGGCCAAGACAGTTCTCATCGTCGAGGACAATGAGCTCAACATGAAGCTCTTCCATGATCTCCTGGAAGCGCACGGTTATCGCACGATTCAAACACGCAACGGCATCGAGGCTCTTGAGCTTGTGCGCATTCACCGGCCGGATCTCATCCTGATGGACATCCAGTTGCCGGAAGTGTCGGGACTCGAGGTCACCAAGTGGTTGAAGGAAGACGACGAACTGCGCTCGATCCCGGTGGTCGCGGTCACCGCCTTTGCCATGAAGGGCGATGAGGAACGCATCCGTCAAGGCGGCTGCGAGGCGTATATTTCCAAGCCGATTTCGGTTTCGAAATTCATCGAGACGGTGCGGACCTATATCGGCGACCAGTGAGTGTCGTTCTGAACGGAAGAGTGTGATGACAGCGCGTATTCTTGTTGTCGACGACATCCTGGTCAACGTGCGCCTCATGGAGGCCCGCCTCACCGCCGAGTATTTCGATGTCCACACCGCCACCTCCGGTGCCGAGGCGCTGGCGATGCTCGACAACGCTTCCTATGACATCGTTCTGCTCGACGTCATGATGCCGGGAATGGACGGCTTCGAGGTCTGCCGGCGCATTCGCGCCAATCCCAAGACGACGCAACTGCCGGTGATCATGGTCACCGCCCTCGACCAGCCGGCTGATCGCGTGCATGGCCTTGAGGCCGGCGCCGACGACTTCCTGACCAAGCCGGTCTCCGACGTCCAGCTCATCACCCGCGTGAAAAGTCTTGTGCGCCTGAAGCAACTGACGGACGAGCTCGATCTCAGGGCCAGTCAGGGCTCGGTCGCCTTTGACCGGGCGATGACCTACGCCGATCTCACCGCCCGGACGCCTGGTCGTGTACTGCTGGTCGAGGATCGCCGCTCGGCCTACGTGCGCATCGCCCAGGCGCTGTCCAGCGAAATGGCCGTCGACATCGAGACCAACCCGCAGGAGGCCCTGTTCCGGGCTGCCGAGGGCGATTACGACCTTGCGTTGATCTCGATGAGTCTCGACGACTATGACGCGCTGCGCCTTTGCTCGCAATTGCGGTCGCTCGAACGGACGCGCCTGTTGCCCATCCTGCTGATTGCCGAGCCCGACGAGGGCGGTCGGCTGACGCGCGGCCTCGAACTCGGCATCAATGACTACCTGATCCGCCCCGTCGACAGCCAGGAGCTCACCGCCCGCTGCCGCACCCAGATCCGCCGCAAGCGCTATACCGACCGTCTGCGCGCCAGCGTGCTTCAGACGATGGAACTCGCCATCACCGACGCGCTCACCGGCCTCTACAATCGCCGCTATCTCGATTCCCATCTCGCCGCCCTTGTCGAGCGGGCCACGGAGAAAAAGGGCGACCTGTCGCTGTTGATCATCGACATCGATTTCTTCAAGAGAGTCAACGATACCCACGGCCATGACGCCGGTGACGAAATTCTCCGGGAATTCGCAACCCGCATCCGCCGCAACCTGCGTGCCCTCGACCTGCCCTGCCGCTTTGGCGGTGAGGAGTTCGTGATCGTCATGCCGGAAACCGACTACGGCATCGCCTCCATCGTCGCCGAACGGCTGCGCATGAAGATCGCCCGCGATCCCTTCGCCATTCACGGCGGGGCACAGTTCGTCGACGTGACGATTTCCGTCGGCGCCGCTTACATCCTGCACGATGGCGACACGCCGGAATCCTTGCTGAAGCGTGCCGACAACGCTCTTTATCGTGCCAAGGCGGAAGGTCGGAATCGCGTCGTTCTCGCCGCCGCCTGACAGCGCTTCCACCGCGACCGTTCATCAGATCTCCACACCACTGCGTTCGCTCGGAAGGTCGCTGACCTCCCGAATTGACCGAACGTGAGAAAACAAAGGGATATGGCCGGAGCCAGTTCCTTCCGATTGGCTTTTGCCAACTGGACGGGAATGCTCGATCGATAGATGGTCGGTCAGATTAAGGTTACTTTTTTATGATTAACTCACTGAAGCACGGTGGTTGGTAAGGATGAAGTTGTAAACACTTCGTTAAAACGCTAGAACAACAGTGTTGATAGTTTATGAGATTTTGGAAAGAAATACAGTTGCTTTCCAAACTACTACCCGGTGAAGCCAGGTCCGCCGCATCTCCTGGTCTTGTCGGGTCGGTCGATCGATGCCGGCGAGAGTGGCCTCATCCTGGAGGCGCATCGACCGTGACCGATTTCCATTTCTCGACTCCGTTGGGGCGCTCACGCGCTCGCGCCTTCGGCATTTCCTTTGACGGCGAGCCGGGCACCTTCAATGCCATCACCGACGTTCCCGGCGTCGGCGTCGGCTACACGACGCTGATCTCAGGCGATGGCCCGCTAGAGGTCGGTCGCGGCCCGGTGCGGACGGGCGTGACGGCTATCCTGCCGCGCCCACTCTCCACCATTGCCGACCCCTGCTACGCCGGCTTTTTCTCCGGCAATGGCAATGGCGAGCTCACCGGAATTCATCTCATCGAGGAGGTTGGCGTCTTCAGCCTGCCGATCACCATCACCAATACCCATTCCCTCGGCGTCGCCCGCGATGCGACGCTGAAATGGGTGGCGGCCAATCGACCCGAAGCGCTGGCTTCGGCCTGGGGCTTGCCGGTGGCCGGCGAGACCTATGACGGCTTCCTCAACGATATCAACGGCCACCACCTGACCGAGGCCCACGTCTTCGCCGCTCTTGATGGCGCGACCTCCGGGCCGATCGAGGAGGGCTCGGTGGGCGGCGGCACCGGCATGAGCACCTTCGATTTCAAGGCTGGTTCAGGCACCGCCTCGCGCCGCGTTGGCTGGGCCGGCAAGACTTTCACCCTCGGCGTATTCGTGCAGAGCAATTTCGGCGAACGGCGCAATCTCATGATCCGGGGCCGGCGCGTCGGTGCCGAACTCGCCGCGCCCCAAATCACCCAGACCACGCCGCGCGCCGAGAAAAGCTCAATCATCGCCGTCATCGCGACCGACGCGCCGCTTTTGCCGCACCAGTTGAAGCGACTCGCCCGGCGGGTACCCTTCGGCATCGCCTGGACCGGAGGCCTTGGCTACAACTCGTCCGGCGACATCTTCCTCGCCTTCTCGACTGCCAACAGCCAAGCCGCTGCCGGGCGCGCCGGCCAGCTGGCGTCGCTCGTTGCCATTCCCGATGGCGACATCGACCCCTTCTTCGAGGCTACGGTTCAGGCGGTGGAAGAGGCCATCCTCAACGCCCTCGTCGCCAACGCCGACATGACCGGCCGAGATGGCAATTTCGTGCCGGCGCTGCCGCACGATTGGCTGGCGGCAACCTTCGGCCGCGCTGGGTGAAGCCCTTTCCACAGCTGACTGCCTCCTGCGATGGCAAGATCGTCATATGTCGGTTTAAAAAATAGGCGTTATGCAAGTTGCTTAGACATTGAGCAATTTGGCTTGCAATCGCCTTCGGTTCCCCGGCAAAATGGCTTCATTCCAAGCCTACAAGGGGAACGTCATGCTGAAATCCGCCCGCCGCCTTGCCGCGAGGGCCGCCGTCGTCGGCTTTGCCGGGATCGCCTCGATCACTGCCGGCGCAACGACTGCCTTTGCCGATACGCCCGTCAAATTTACGCTCGACTGGAAGTTCGAGGGGCCGGCCGCCGGCTTCCTGCTGGCGCTCGACAAGGGCTATTTCAAGGCCGAAGGGCTCGACGTCACCATCGATAGCGGCAACGGTTCGGTGGAGGCGATCAGCCGGGTCGCCACCGGTACCTATGACATGGGGTTCGGCGACATCAACTCCCTGATCAAGCTTCTCGACGAGGATCCGTCGCAGAAGATCAAGGGCGTCTACATGGTCTACGAACGGCCGACGTTTGCCGTGGTTGGCCGCAAGTCGCTCGGTATCACCAATGATCCCAAGTCGCTCGAGGGCAAGAAGCTCGGCGCCCCGCCGCCGGATGGCGCCTTCGCCCAGTGGAAGGCCTTCAAGGCGGTGGCCGGCATCGACGACAGCAAGATCACCCTCGAGTCGGTCGGCTTCCCGGTGCGCGAACCCATGCTGGCCAAGGGCGATGTCGACGCCGTCTTCGGCTTCTCCTTCTCGGTGATCTTGAACCTCAAGGCCCAGGGCGTGCCGGACGACGACATTGCGCCGATCCTGATGGCCGAGCACGGCCTCAACCTTTACGGCAATACCGTCACCGTCAACACCGACTTCGCCGCCAACAATCCCGACGTGGTGAAAGGTGTGCTCAAGGCGCTTGCCAAGGGCTTCGCCGCCGCCGTCGCCAACCCGCAGGAGGGTGTCGACGCCGTGCTGAAGCGCAACGAGACGCTCAATCCCGACATCGAGCTCCAGCGCCTTACCATGGCCAACGCCCAGAACATCAAGACGCCCTATGTCGTCGAGCACGGCATGGGCGGCGTCGATCCGGCGCGGCTTGCCGCTTCGATCGAGACGTTGAAGACCTCGATGGGCCTGAAGGGCGCGGTCACCGCCGACAAGGTGTTCGACGCCAGCTTCCTGCCGCCGGAAGGCGAGCGCAAGCTGCCCTGATCCCACGGCCCCGGACCGGCCGAAACCTCGGCCGGTCCGGCACTCCTGTTCAAAACACCAGACCAAAGACGCGGGACACATGACCCATCTCGTCTCCATCGAGCACGTCGACATGCGCTACGGCGGGGCAGGCGGCACGCTGGCCGTTGCCGATCTCACCTTCAAGGTCGACAAGGGCGAGTTTGCCGCCGTGGTCGGTCCGTCTGGCTGCGGCAAGTCGACGCTGATGCGCCTCGTCACCGGTTTGCACATTCCCCAGGCGGGCAATGTGATCGTCGCCGGCCAGCACGTCACCGAGCCGGTCAGCATCGTTGGCATGGCCTTCCAGAACCCCAGCTTGCTGCCCTGGCGCACGACGCTCGACAACATTCTGCTGCCGCTCGAGATCGTCGAAAAGCACAGGAAGCGCCTGCGGGCCCACAAGGCGGAATACGTCGAGAAGGCCGAGCGCCTGCTCGAGATGGTCGGCCTCAAGGGCTTCGGGTCGAAATATCCCTGGCAGCTTTCCGGCGGCATGCAGCAGCGCGCCAACCTCTGCCGGGC
>JAGSYU010000118.1 GCA_018262575.1 Pseudomonadota bacterium
TCGCCTGAACACTTCATCGCCGGCTTCGTTGAGCTTGCCGAGGTGGGTGATGGCGTCCTTGTGGTGGCCGTCTTCGAACAGTTTCAGCGTCGCCATCGCTTCCTCGTGGACGCGGGCGTGCGGCGGCTCGATGGCGCGGAATTCGGGGGTGGCCTTGATCTTGGGGTCGGTCACCTTGTCGTACCACAGGCCGAGGCGGCAGCAGTGGTGGTTGGGCAGCTTGCCGCTGACCAGTTTGTCGTAGCCGAGCAGGGTGTCGGTGATCTTCTTCTTGAAGATGACGTGGTCGATCTTGGCGATCTCCAGCAGCATGGCCGGGTTGGTGGAGTCGGAGAACAGCCTGGTGGCGTCCTCGGTGTTGCGCCGGTTGCTGTCGCCGATCTTGTCGGCCATCTGCTTCAAGAGCGACTGATTGTGCTGGGCGAGGAAGGCGGCGGCATCGACGGAGGTGGCGATCTCGGCGCTGGCCGCCTGCTGTTCCTCAAGGACGGCGGCGATCGAGTCGATGCGCGTCAGCACATTCGAGACGAGGTCGCCGATGGTGCCCATCGACGTCGAGACTTCGTTGATCACCGTCTCGCCGGTGTCGACGGCGGCGTTGGTGTTGGCCATGGCCGCCGTCATGCCTTCGATGACCTGGCGCATGCTCTCGATGCGCGCATTGATGTTCTCGGTGGCGCTGGCCGTCTGGTTGGCCAGCACCTTGACCTCGGAGGCGACCACGGCAAAGCCCTTGCCCGCCTCGCCGGCCCGGGCGGCTTCGATCGTCGCGTTGAGGGCCAAAAGATTGGTCTGCTTGGCGATGGTGTCGATGACGGAGAGGATCTGGGCGATCTGGTCGAAGGCCGCCTCCAGCTCGGACACCTTGGCCTTCGTCTCGTCGGTGGTGGCGGCGATGTTGCCCATGGCCGAGCGGAGCTTTTCCACCGCGCTGGTCGAGTGGGCGGCGGCCTCGGCGGCGTTGCGCGATTCGCCCAGCGCTTCATGGCTGGCGCGGGAGATTTCGCCGATCGAGGCGACCATTTCGGCGGTGGAGCTGGCCATCGATTGCGAGCTGGTGGTGAGCTCGCCCATGTTGTGGGCAAGGCCCGACAGCTCGACGGCGATGGCGTTGACGTCGGAAATGGTGGTGGCGAGGCGCCCGATGGTCTTCTGCGTGAAGCAGGCCTGCAAGCTGTCGGCCGTGGCGCCGCGGCGGCGCTCGGCCTCCACGCGCTCAAGCGCCGAGACGACCCTGGCATAGGCAAGGCACAGCCTGGAAGCGTCGCCCGAGCGGCCGAAGGCCAGCGCCGAACGGCGCGTCAGGGCCGGCAGGGCGGCCGCCATGTGGGCCTCGACCTCGGCGGCGACGGCGTCCGGGGCGGCCCCCCTGGCGATCAGGCTTGCGATCAGGGGCGCGGGATCGGCGACGTCGAACAGGCCGGCGATCTGGCTTTGCAGATCCGGCGCCAAGGCGGCTGGCTGGCGGCTCCCACGCTCCGCTGCAGGAGAAAAAGTTGAGTTGATTGAAGCAGTTGGGGTGGCCATGCACAGGTCTCCTGGTTGCGGCGATCGTGCGGGGGCAAAGGTTAAGGGAGCGTGGAATCCGGGCGGGGGTCCTGAATAAATCGCATAAATGAAACCTTTTGCTAGGCGGTGTTCGCAACCTCTGCGATTGCCAGATCGCGGCGAAACGCTGGTGTTGCCGATCCGCCCGATCAAGGCGCGGCCATCTCACGGGAGAGGGGCGATGCCGGTCTTTCTCGCAAGCCACCGGCGGTGACTTCCGCTCGTACCAGCCCGGGTCAAGATAAGTATGATGAATCGAGGGGTGTCTGCGTATTGAAGAAATGACATGGTCATTCATTCCAAGAGGAAAAACACGCATCTCATTCGGAATTCATGAAATTTCGCGCTATTCTATTTTGTTTACACGTCATTGTTGTTTGAAGAGGCATGATACGCGCCGATCTTGGAGCTAATGTCCGGAGCGGAAAATGCACACTGTTCGTGGTCGCCTGTTTGCGGTTGTCGGAATCTTGATGCTCGGCTTCGTCTTGCTGTCCGTCTACTCGGTGGTTCAGTTTCGCTCGACGCTCTATGCGGAGACCGACCACCGGCTGCAGAACCTCGTCGACAGCGCCTTTGCCGTCCTGTCCGGATACCAGGACAAGGTCGCCAAGGGCGAGTTGTCCGAGCCTGAGGCAAAGGCGCAGGCGCTGTCGGCGATCGGCGCCATGCGCTACGACGCGACCAACTATTTCTGGATCCATGACCTGCACCCGACGATGATCATGCATCCGGTGGTCGCCAGCCTGAACGGGACGGACCTCACCACCTACAAGAGTGGCGACGGGACCGCCATCTTCGTCGAGATGAACAAGGCGATCACCGCCGCCGGTGGCGATGAGGCGGCCTACAGCTATCAATGGTCAAAGCCTGGCGTCGACCCGCAGTCGCTGTTTCCCAAGCGGTCTTTCGTCAAGCTGTTCGAGCCGTGGGGCTATGTCGTCGGCACCGGGCTTTATGTCGATGATCTCGACGCCCGCACCTTCCGTCTGACGGCCATTCTCAGCGGCGCCTGCGTGCTGCTGCTGATCGTCGGGGCGGCGCTGTCGCTGTTGATCGTGCGATCCATCCTGCAGCCGCTGGCCAGCGCCGTCACCGAACTCAGGACGCTTGCCACCGGCAACACCGACCTGTTCCTGGAGGCGGCGGGCGGCCTCAGGGAGATCGCCGCCATCCGGCATGCCGTCGCCTATTTCCGCGATGCCCTGATCGAGCGCAAGAAGCTGAGCGACGCGCAGCAACTGGAGAACCAGAAGCAGCTCGATCGCCAGAAGCGGGTCGATGTGCTCATCGGCGGCTTCCGCGGCGACGTGACCCAATCGCTGACCGAGGTGGCAACGACCGCCGGGGAGATGGCCAAGACGGCCAACAGCCTCAACGGCATCGCCGACTCGACGTCGGAGCAGGCGTCCAGCGCCGCCTCGGCCTCCGAGGAAGCCGCGGCCGGTGCCGAAGCGGTGGCCGCCGCCGCCGAGGAGCTGTCCGCCTCGATTTACGAAATCTCGCGCCAGGTGAAGACCACCAAGGATGTCGTTCGCAGCGCCACGGAGGCGGCGACGGCCACCAACCACCGCGTCGACGGGCTGGCCGAAACGGTCGACCGCATCGGCACCGTCGTTCAGCTGATCTCCGACATCGCCGGGCAGACCAACCTTCTGGCGCTCAACGCCACCATCGAGGCGGCGCGGGCCGGCGAGGCCGGGCGCGGCTTTGCCGTGGTGGCCAGCGAGGTCAAGTCGCTGGCGGCGCAGACGGCGAAGGCGACGGAAGATATCTCGGCCCAGATCTCCAACATCCAGACGTCGACGGGGGAGACGGTGTCGGCCATTCGCCAGATCACCCAGATCATGGGCGACATCGACCAATATACCTCGGTGATCGCCACGGCCGTCGAACAGCAGGGCCTCGCCACGCAGGAAATCTCGCAAAACGTGTCGGATACCGCCAGTGGCGCCAAGGACGTGGTGCGCGCCATGACCGGCGTTTCCCAGGGCGTGCAGGAGACGACCCGCTGCGCAACGGACGTGCAGAGCTCCGCCAACAGGGTGACGGCGCGCTCCAACGAGCTGCGGACGACGGTCGAGCAGTTCCTGCAGAAAGTCGCCAACGCCTGAGAACCGGAGGGATGGCTTCCCGCATGGTTCGGCAGGGGCCACAAGCGTCGAATAGCGATGGGCCACGGGCATTTGTCCGTGGCACCTGGCCGGCAAGAGGGAAACCCATATCAGCCTTGCGCCCCATCCTGCCCGAGGGGACGGTATAGCGCTCCTTCATCCTCGGGGTGGCGTCTGCCCCTCACAACAGCGCCGTCTTCGCCGCCTCGATCACCGCGCGCGACAGGTCCGGGAACTGGCCGGAGACGAGGCGGCTGACTTGCCAGTAGAGGGTCACGTCGAGCGTGGCGCCGGGCACCAGCTCGACGAGGCGGCCGGTGGCGAGGTGGTCGGCGATCAGGTTGATGGGGTTGAGGCCCCAGCCCATGCCGAGCAAGGCGGCTTCGACGAAGCCATGCGACGACGGCAGCCAGTGGGTGGGGCCGGTATCGGTGGCGCCGAGGGTGCGCCTGGCCCAGTCGCTCTGCAGCGCGTCCTTCTGGTTGAAGGTCAGCGCCGGTGCCTGGGTGAGCGCCTCGGCGGTGACGCCAGCCGGAAAATGGCGGGCGATGAACTGCGGGCTGGCGGCGGCGTGATAGCGCAGGCGGCCGAGCGGGCTGACCTTGCAGCCGGCCACCGGCTTTTCAAGCGAGGTGACGGCGGCCACCACCTGACCGCGGCGCAGCCAGTCGGCGGTGTGGTCCTGGTCGTCGACGGCGATGTTGAACAGCGCCCTCGACGTGGTGGTGAAGCGGGCGGCGGCGGTCAGGAACCAGGTGCTGAGACTGTCGGAGTTGACGGCGATATCGAGGGTGACGGGGCCGGCCTCCTGGTCGCCGAGGCCGGGCAGGCGCTCGAACAGGTCGCTTTCCAGCATGCCGACCAGCTCGACATGGCGGCAGAGCCAGACGCCTTTATCCGTCGCTGTGCAGGGAGTGCCGCGCTCGATCAGCACGGCGCCGAGCCGTTCTTCCAGAAGGCGCACCCGCTGGGAAATGGCCGAGGGCGTGACGGCGAGCGCCCGCGCCGCCTTCTCGAAGCTGCCGGTGCGGACGATGGCGGCGACGGCCAGCGCGGCGGAATAGTCGATCATGATAAGTTCAGCTAATCCAGAGTTAGCAGGTTTAATTTGTCTAACTCTTGCGCGCCGTCTAGTCCATCGGCATGGACATGGGGGCATCCTTGGATTTTTCGGCATATCTGGCCGGTCTCGGCGTCGGGCTGAGCCTGATCGTCGCCATCGGCGCGCAGAACGCCTTCGTGCTGCGCCAGGGGCTGAAGGGCGGCCACGTGTTCGCCGTCTGCCTGACCTGCGCGCTGTCGGACATGGTGCTGATCGTCCTGGGCGTGTCGAGCTTTTCCCGCATCGCCGCGTGGTTGCCCTGGCTCGATCCGGTGATGCGCTACGGCGGGGCGGTCTTCCTGGTCTGGTATGGCGCCAAAAGCCTGATCTCGGCGGTGCGCTCGCACACGGCGCTGGCGGTGACCGCCGCCAACGGGCCGACGCCGTTGATGCCGACGCTGGTCGCCTGCCTTGCCATCACCTGGCTCAACCCGCACGTCTACCTCGACACGCTGGTGCTGCTCGGCACCATTTCCACCCAGTTTTCCGGCCGGGAGGGGCTGTTCGCGGTGGGGGCCATGACCGCCTCCTTCGCCTTCTTCTTCTCGCTCGGCTATGGCGCCGCCTGGCTCCGGCCGATCTTCGCCAAGCCGGCGGCGTGGCGGATGCTGGAAGGCGCCATCGCCGCGATCATGTGGGCGATCGCCGGGAGTCTGGTGGTGGGCGGGTAGGTTGGCGCGGGGAGCGTTACGTTAGCCGCCGCGCCCTCTCGTCCTAAGGTCCTGCGCGCAGGATGACGGAATTATAGATGAAACAGAGACTTATCGGTCTTTGGCCCATCGGGCGGTGGTGGGTCAGTCGGCGCCGCCGCGCCAGATTCTGACCGTGTCCTTTGGATATTTTCCAACAACCGCATGATACTCCTGGCTGAATCTTGCGATGTTGCTGAACCCCCATCTGGCCGCCGCCTCCCGGATCGAGTTCGCCTTGCCGGAAATCAGATCGCGCCGCGCCCCTTCGAGGCGCCCGGTTTTCAGAAGGCTATGGGGCGAGGTGTTGAGGTGCTTGCGAAAGCCGTCCTGCAGGGCGCGCACGCTGATGCCCAGCGACGTGGCGAGATCGTGGATCGTCAACGGGGAGGTCTGGTTGTTGATCAGGTCGACGGCGCGCAGGACGTTCCGCCGGGAGGCGGCGAATTTCTCGCCGCGACCAGACTCGGGGCCCCGAGACGTCAGGTCGGCAATGGCGACCATGGTGGCGTCCCGAATGAGCTTCAGGCTTGCCTCGGAGTAAGTACATTCCGCCCGGCTGTCGAAATTCTCCCGATATCTGCCCGATAGCGCCTGGATCAGGTGTCCGAATCCGCTGCCCAGCGAGAAACCCTGTATGCCCGACCACTTGGCGGGAAGATCCTCTGCGTAGCGCCGCAGGGCCGTCTCGAAACCGGATCGTCCGATCTGGAGTGTCGTTGTCGCGGTCGATCTGGTCGACGAGTAGCCGAGCGCGTGGTTCATCGTGAAAACGAAGCCGACGTCCTGGGCGAGGCGATGGTCGCCGCACCAAGTATGGATGGCGAACTCACCCCTCGATCTCGTGGTGATGATGATATCATCGCTGTCGGAGTTGAACGACGAGTTCAGGGTGTCACCCGTATAGCAATCGCAGAGCGCGAGATCGCTATCCCTGAAGGTGGACGTCCTGAAACTGAAACTGGAACTTCCCGTGCCCCCCAGCTTGAGCGAGGGGCCATAAATGCCGGTCAGGCGAGCTTCCAGCTCCCCAACGCTGCGATAGACGCTTTTGTAGCTGGTGCGGCCGGTTCGGCCGTTGATACTTTGCATCTCCCCCTCTTTGTCTGGTGTCCTGAGAGCCTGACCCGAAACTCTACTGGGGTGGGCATCTAGCTTCGATGTCTGTGCTTGCGGTGCTCACGAACCCCAAGTTCGCTCCGCTCCGGTTCTCGTGCCTCTCGCCATCTGCCTCGCCCCAGCGCGTTTCGAGACAGGCTCTGCGACAGGCGCCGGATATAGCCTGAGTTTCCCGCCCGTGTGGTCAAACTCTCCAAATATCCTCCTTGGACAAGGAGCTTGAAGCAAATGATGCTGTCAAGGGAAATGCGAACCCGCATTTTTCAAGTCTAGCACGAAGCGCGCGCTCCGTATGTCTGATTTGGGACCCGCGCACGCGCTCGATACATAGCCATTGACAGATATATGGAGCGGAGGCGACGCCGTGGCGATTGCGGGTGATGTGAACATTTGATTGCGGGGCGGGTATTCTCATTTCTTTGCTTGCCGGCCGCGGCCGATCGCCACCGATCCGTGGGGCCCCTCAAGGGAGGGGAGGCGCCATTGTCTCCCCACGTTGTACAAAATGCGACATTCTGAACAAAATGCGCATTAGCGGTAGCCTAGTAAATTTTACCCTATCTTCGGACAGGTCACGACAGTGGGCCGCTCCCGTCTCTTTTTCTTCCAGCCAGGCAGAATGGAAGACCGGCTGCGAGCGTGTCGTGTTGAGAGATCTGAGTTCAAAATCCGGCGATCTAGATAAACTGAAGTCAATATCGTGTTTCTGTTCGAGTGTTTCCATCGATTCCTGGCGTTCTGTCGCTGAATTCGAAGCAGAAAGGTTGGTGACGACGTGTCAGCACGATATTTCGCAAGCGAAGATATTTGCGTGATGGCGGATCGACCGGCCGTTCTCTCGGGCGAGTGGTCGCCTTCGCAGATGCCCCTTCCTGAAAGGCGAACCGTTCTGCTCATCCACGCCGGCCTGATCGGCAGTGGATGCGACGCCGCGACGACATGGCTGGTGCACGACTACCTCTCGGATGCCGGCGTCGTGCCGCTGCTCACCCAGCTGAGGCTCCATTGTGCCAGCACGTTCTCGCACTGCTTGAAGACCATGACGTTCGTGGTGCGCATTGCCAAGGCGATGGAGATCGATGGCAGCGAGCATGCCATTCTCTGTGTCGGCGCGCTGCTGCACGACATTGGAAAATTATCGCTGCCGAACAGCCTTCTGGAGTTGCCCCGGCGGCTTCGGAAAACGGAACTCGAGAAAGTGCGGACGCACCCCGAGGTCGGATACGACAGCGTCAGCGACAAGCGTATCCTGGGCTGGAACGCCGTTCTCGACATCATCCGCCACCATCATGAATATCTGGATGGAAGCGGCTATCCGTTCGGGCTGACGGCGCCGCACATCTCCTGGCGAACCCGCTGTGTCAGCGTCTGCGACGTGTTCAGCGCGCTGACCGAAGACAGGCCCTATCGCCCGGCGATGTCCACCGAGACGGCGCTTGGCATCCTGAACGACATGGTGCTGGCCGGAAAGCTCGACGGCGACATCGTCGACGCTTTGCGCGCGCTTGACCTCGGTGGAGAAGTTGCACATGAGTAACACTCATAGGTAGTAATGTCTTCCAATGCGTACTGTAAAAAATATCAAGTAATCACGCAATATTAACAGGGATGTTTACGAACCGTTCATTTGGGTGGCGCAGAAATTAACCCGTGAAGCATTCAGTCGCCACCAAGGAGCGTTTACCGTGTCGTTCAAGAATCTTGCCCTGCAGTGGAAGGTTATTTCACTGCTGGCGTTGCTGGCCGCCGTTTCGTTTGGGATGATCGTTTACGCCGGGACGCAGATCGATGCCGTCAACACGCTGAATGCCCAGATCATCGATGGTCCCGCCGCGGCATCGGTGGCGCTGTCACGCTGCAATCGGGATCTGCGGCAAACCCAGGCCGGTCTTCTGGCGTCGGCCATGGCCAGCACGCCGGACGAGGCGAGCGCCGCCGAGGCGACCATCGCCAAGGCCATGCAGAGCTACGAAGAACAGAACGGCATTGCCGCCAAGGCTTTCCCCTCGGGCGCCAGCCAGATCACCGCCGTCCTCGACAAGGCGAAAGGCGCCGTCAGCGTCTGCAAGCAGACCGTCGCCCAGGTGAAGGCGGGCGCACCGGCCTTCGAGACCATGCAGGAGAGCTGCATCGCCGACATCGATGCGACGGCCGCCGCGTCGTCTGCCGTCAACGCTTCGATCGCCGCCGAGAAGGATCGGCTCAGCGATGCGGCTGACAACGTTGCCTATCGCTCGGAGCTCGATTCCGGCCTGCTCATGGTCGTCGCCAGCCTTCTGGTGATCGGCCTGTCGATCGTCGTCACGCGGCGGTTCATCGTCGGTCCGATCAGGGACTCCCTGCACGTGATGGAATCGCTGGGCCGCGGCGAACTGACGGTGGACGTTCCGCACGCCGAGCGCACGGACGAGGTCGGGTCGATCGCCAGCGCGCTGCTCAAGCTGAGGGCCGATCTTCAGAGCGCCGAAACGATCCGGCACGAGCACAGCGAGGCGGAAGAGATCGCCAACCAGAAGGTGCTGCGTCGCAACGAGGTGGGCGTGCGCTTCGTCTCGGAAATGCAGGGCGTCGCCACCGATTTCGCCAGGACGTCGGATGAGGTGGCCGAAAGCGCTCACGGGTTGTCGGCGACCGCCGAGGAGACGTCGCGTCAGGCGCAGGCCGTGGCGGCCGCCGCCGAAGAGGCCGCCACCAACGTTCAGACGGTGGCCGCCGCCTCCGAGGAAATGGCCGTGTCGGTCAGGGAAATCTCCACCCAGGTCACCCACTCGGCCGAGATCGCCGACAACGCCTACAGGGAGGCGCAGGCCTCCAACGATCGGATCGCCACGCTGGCCGCCGCGGCGGCGGCGATCGGCGACGTCATCAACCTGATCCGCGGCATCGCCGACCAGACCAACCTGCTGGCCTTGAACGCCACCATCGAGGCGGCCCGCGCCGGGGAAGCCGGCAAGGGCTTTGCCGTGGTGGCGGCCGAGGTCAAGCAACTCGCCGACCAGACCTCCAAGGCGACGCAGGAGATCGAGGTCAAGGTGTCGGAGATCCAGACGGCGACCCACGGCACGGTGTCCTCGATGACGGAGATCATCAAGACCATCGGCGGCATCAAGGAGGCCTCGGCGGCCATTGCCAGCGCCATCGAACAGCAGGGCGCGACCACCGACGAGATCGCCCGCAATTGCCAGCAAGCCGCCTCCGGCACGACGCAGGTGACGCAGAACATTTCCGGCGTCGGACAGGCGGCGGAAATGACCGGCGCCGCCTCCACCCAGCTGATGACCATGTCGAACGGACTGTCGCAGAAGGCGGCCAACCTGAAGGTGTCGGTGGAAGCCTTCATGAAGGACCTGGCCGCGGCCTGACCCGCCTTCCGCGCGAGCCACGCCCCGGCGCATGCGCTTGAGCCCCGCCGATCAGGTCGCAACCACCTGATCGGCGGGGCTTCATGCTGTTCGTGCCGACGGGCGCCGGTGGAGGGCGATCCATAGTCGCCGCTCGTTTCATCCTGCCCGAGGTCCCCGCCTGCGCGGGGATGACAATTTATATATATGAAACAGATAGATATGCGGACTCCGCCCAATATCTAACCGTCATCCCAGGCGTGGGGCGTAGGGCCTCGGGCCGGAGAGGGCGCAAGGAAAATATAGGGCGGCGGTTCGGGTCTGTGCCTTCGGGGGGAGGCAAGGGGGACCTCTATCGGCCACTTGTTCTACGCGGCGCGAGGCAGATCCTTCACGTCGCCGGGGAAGCGTCCGGGGTGGGGCGGTTGTCCAGCGTCAGTTGCAGGAAGGCGAGGTCCAGCCATCGGCCGAACTTGGTGCCGACCTCCGGCAACCGGCCGACGTCGACAAAGCCCAGCTTGGTGTGCAGCCGGATGGACGCGAGATTGCCGGCCTCGATGCCGGCCACCATCACGTGCTTGCCGAGCCCCCTGGCCCGGTCGATCAGCGCCCGCATCAGGGCTTCGCCGAGGCCCCCGCCACGGGCGTCGTGCCGGACATAGACCGAGTGCTCGACCGTGTGGCGATAGCCGTCGTGGGGGCGCCAGTCGCCGAAGGTGGCGTAGCCCAGCACCGACCCGTCATCGCCGATGGCGACCAGCACCGGATAGCCGAGGCGCAGCCGGTCGGCGTGCCAGGCGGCGCGATTGGCGGTGTCGACCAGCGCGTCGTTCCAGATGGCCGCCGTGTGCGCCACCGCGTGATTGTAGATGTCGGTGATGCCGCCGATGTCGGCCGCCACCGCGTCGCGAATGATCAAGGGTGCCTCCGTTCGTCCACTATAGGATGATGACTGTCTAATATGATGGACGAGCGAAGGCAAGCCCTCACCGCAGTTTCAGCACGGCCACCGCGTAGGTGCAGCTCCGGCTGGAGTGATTGGCGAACACGCAATCGGTGGGCGGGCCGAGTTCGAGGCAGTCGCCGTCGTGCATGTCGTGGCGCGTGCCGCCTTCGATGAACGTGAGATCGCCCTGGAGCACCCAGATGAACTGGCGCAGGAAGGCGTAGGCCGACGCCGGCATCGGCACCCGCTTGCCGGCCGGCAAGGTGATCTCGACGATTTCCATCGGCAGATCGGAGCGCGGCGACACCTGCCGGCGCAGATAGCCGGTGTCCGGGTCGATCCAGGTGGGCTGATCGTCGCGGCGGAGCAGCCGCCCCTCGGGGGCTTCCGCCCGCGCCATCAGCGTCGACATGCTGAGGCCGAGGGCGCCCGACAGCTTGCCGAGCAGGTTGGCGGTGGGGCTGCTGTCGCCGCGCTCCACCTTGTGGATCATGGCGCGCGAGACGGAGGCCCGCTCGGCCAGCTCGGTCAGCGACCAGCCCCGGCTCTCGCGCTCGATCCGGATGCGGGCACCGATCCGGCGATCCATGTCATTGTCGTCGCTCATCCGTCCACAATAGTGGACGAAGGGAAGAGGGACAACGGGGGATGGAGATCTTGGGAAGGGCGCCCGATACTCGCGGTGCGCCTCATCCTGCCCGAGGTCCTACGCCTCACGCGCAGGATGACAGGTAGATATTGGGAAAACCCGCATATCCATCTGTTTCATATATATAAATTGTCATCCTACGCGAAGGCGTAGGACCTCGGGCCGAAAAGGGT
>JAGSYU010000244.1 GCA_018262575.1 Pseudomonadota bacterium
CGAGACGCCGGCCCCGATCGTCACGGCGCCGACCATTGTCCTGCCGACCGCGGCGCCCGCCGATGACGCCGCCTTGGCGGCCCTCGCCGCTTCGGCGACGGCGACCGCTTCGAACGCCGCCGACCTGCCGGTGATACCGGTTCAGCCGCAGGCAGCGCCCACCGCCGAAACATCGCCATCCCCCAGCGACGCGGTCGCGGCCTCCGTGGCCAAGCCGGCGACGCCCGCCCTATCCCTTGAGACCACCCCGCCGCTCGCCGTGTCCACCGACGACGCGCCGCAGCCCGCCGCGACGGCCACAACGACCAACGCGCCGACCTCTGAGGCGGCGAAGGTCACCGTCACCCCGCCCGCCAGCCCGACGAACACCGTCGCGACCGTGCCGGTCGTCGATGCCGACGTCTCGGCGGCGCAACAGACCAGCGCCACCGACGCACCGGTCGCCAGCGCGCCGACGCCGGCCGCCGCCGCCGACAAGCCGGCGCTCGCGGCGACCGATGACAGCGCGACCGCCACCGACGATGCCGCCGCCCAGCCGACGACGACGGCGCGCACGCCGCAGCCGGCCAATGCGTCGCTGGCGGCCGTCACCACGCCGACCGTCGCGACCGATGTCGTCACCGACGATGCCACGGTCGCGGCCGGCGCTGTGGCCGCCGCCACCACTCTCAAGCCGGCCAGCGCCAAGGGCACGACGGCCGACACGTCGGCCAATGCGCCCGGAAGCCCTGATGAGGGCACTGGCGAGCGGACCTCGGCCAGCACCGCGCCCAACCAGGCGGCCGACAACGGCCTTGCCAAGCCGAAGACGGTGAGCGGCGTTTCGAGCGCCGCCCGCGCCTTCGCCGACCGCCTGCGCGATGTCGGCGCCAGCACGACACCGGCCGACGCCACCGGCACCCAGACCGCCGCGCTGCCCACCGGCCAGACGACCGCCACCACGACGACGGCCACCACCGCTTCGCCCACCGCCGCCGTTGCGCTTGAGGATGTCGGCGCCACCATCGCCCGCCACGTCAAGGCCGGCGAAACCAGCTTCTCGGTGCGGCTCGATCCGGCCGAACTCGGCAAGGTCGACGTGAAAGTCGACTTCTCCTCCGACGGCAGCGCCAAGGCCCATCTCGTCGTCGAGCGCCGCGATACCTTCGAAGCGTTGTCGCGCGACCAGCGCCACATCGAGCAGACGCTGCGCGATGCCGGCTTCGAGGTGAAGGACGGCTCGGTGTCGATGTCGATGCGCCAGGATGGCGGTCAGCAGGACCGTGCCGCCTTCGCCCGCCAGGACCAACAACAGCAGCAGCAACAACAGCAGCAGCAGGCCCGCCAGGCCCAGGCGGCAAACACGGCCCGGGTCAAGGTCGACGATGATGCCCAGACCATCGCCTACCGCCCGCGCGGCGACGGCCGCATCGACATTCGCGTCTGACGGAACTTCGGGAGACTATCATGAGCGTATCCGGCGTTGGTTCCAACTCAAACAGCAACAACGGCGCGTCGTCCGCGGCGACCAATTCGCTGACCTCCAACTACTCGACCTTCCTGACGCTGCTCACCGCGCAGCTCAAGACGCAGAGCCCGCTGTCGCCGATGGACGTCAACAGCTTCACCCAGCAGCTCGTCCAGTATTCGTCGGTCGAACAGCAGATCCAGACCAACACGAACCTCAAGGCGATGATGGACACGATGACCTCGAGCGCCGCGCTCCAGCTCGTCAACTACATCGGCAAATCGGTCACCGCCTATTCCGACACCACCAAGTTCGATAACGGCAAGGCCGACTGGACGGTGAACTCCTCGGCCGTCGCCACCGGCGCCGAGGTGACCATCACCGACGAGAACGGCGGCGTCGTCTACCAGGGCACCACCGACCTGAAGACCGGCCAAAACACCTTCAGCTGGGACGGCAAGGGCTCGACCGGCAGCGACTACAGCACCTCCACCGGCGCCTTCACCATCTCCGTCAAAGGCACGGACGCCAACGGCAAGGCAGTGTCCATCACCACCGAGGTCTCGGGCAAGGTGCAGGCGGTCGACACGTCCTCGGCGCAGCCCTACGTCAAGGTCAACGGCCGCCTGCTGCCGCTATCGGCGCTGACCGAGGTATCGGTCTGATCCCAAGGGCCGTCTTTGCCGACATTCAAGCCGCCGCCGGCCACCGCGCCGACGGCGGCTTTCGTTCGTGCCAGCCACCGGCCACAACCCTGCATTCGTAGTTCTTCATACTGATCGAATGAGCTGTGAGACCACCCCGCGCCGCGCCGTCGGACGCGCTCGCCCGGGTTTTGACGTGGTGCCGTTAATCTTTGGTCGGAAAAACCATGCCTTTTCCGCGGGCGGTTGGCCCAATTCCTAAAGACTCGATCAACGGTTTACCTTTGGCAAGTCGTTCAAAATCTTACCGAATTCTTGCGATGGAGTTAGGCGTTTTTTAAACGGGTTGATCTAGGATGCATTCCTGAAGGTCAGATTTGTGTGAGAGTAGAATGACCGAGCAGATGCGTCCGCGCGTAAAATACGTCATCGGCCCCGATGGGAGTCCGTTGACGATCGCCGATTTACCACCCGAGGGCACCCAGCGTTGGGTGATCCGCCGAAAGGCCGAGGTCGTTGCCGCCGTGCGCGGTGGCCTCCTGTCGCTGGAGGAGGCGTGTAACCGCTACACCCTCACCGTCGAGGAATTCCTATCCTGGCAGCAGTCGATCGACAAGCACGGGCTTGCCGGCCTCCGGGCGACACGCGTCCAGCAATATCGTCCCTGAACGGGGGCAGATAATCGCCTTTTCAGGGGGCGGTCGATCCGGACGGATCGGCCGCCCCTTGCCTTTTTGGCCGTTCGCAATGCCGCTCGGCAAAAAATGCCGTGAATAATGCAAATCTTCATAAACCGGTTTTGGCGGTTTTCCGCTGATCCCGCCGGAACGGTCGTCCGGCGTTAATAACTTGTTTACCATAAACGTGTGGAACTAATTGCCGCGTTGGTCCGCGGCGGTGACGATTCCTGCCGCGTCGAACAATGGGGAATCGGCGTGGGTGGATTTGGAGACTTCATGAAGAGCCTGGGGCCAAGCCGCCTAGCGGCGATGGGCGCCGTGGCGCTCGGCCTTGTCGGCTTCTTCGTCTTCATCGTGCTCCGCTTCTCGGCCATCCAGCAGGTGCCGCTGTACACCGGCCTCAGCATGGACGACTCGGCGTCCATCGTTCAGCAGCTCACCTCGGCCGGCACCGCCTTCACGCTGAAGGAGAACGGCACCACCATCCTGGTCGACGAAACCAAGCTCGACCAGACGCGCATGGCCTTGGCACAGCAGGGTCTGCCGGCTGGCGACAGCGTCGGCTACGAGATCTTCGACAAGACCGACGCGCTCGGCACCACCTCCTTCGTGCAGTCGGTCAACGCCCTGCGTGCCCTCGAGGGCGAGCTGTCGCGCACCATCCGCACCATCCGCCAGGTCGATCAGGCGCGCGTCCATCTGGTGCTGCCGGAAAAGCAGCTGTTCCGCAAGGATGAGCAAAAGCCCACCGCCTCCATCGTGCTGAAGACGCGCGGCACGCTCGATCCCGGCCAGATCCGCGCCATCCAGCACCTCGTCGCCTCCGCCGTTCCCAGCCTCGACCCGTCGCGCATCTCGGTGATCGACGAGACCGGCCGCCTGCTCGCCCAGGGCAACGGCGACGAAACCAGCGCCGCCTACCTCGCCACCAACGCCGACGAGCGCACCAACACCTTCCAGAACCAGGTGGAATCCCGCGTCCGCGACATCGTCGAAAGCATTGTCGGCGCCGGCCGCGCCCGCGTCCGCGTCTCCGCCGAACTCGACTTCAACCGCGTCCAGGAAACGCAGGACACCTTCGACCCCAACAGCCAGGTCGTCCGCTCCACCCAGACGCGCGAGGA
>JAGSYU010000245.1 GCA_018262575.1 Pseudomonadota bacterium
CGCATGCGGACGATCTCGGCGTGGATGGTGCCGGCGGTGGCCGTCACGTCGCCGGCCACCGCCCGCGTCCGGTCGGCGGCGCCGGCCAGTTCCAGCGTTCCGGCGGCCATGTCGTCGGTCGAGGCGGCCGCCATGGCGGCGCTGCCGGAAATCTCCGCCGTCGCATCGCCCTGACCCACCACCGACTGCGACAGCGCGCCGGCAGCGGCGTCGATGTCGGCCATCGAGGCGGCGATGTCGCGGATGAGGTCGACCGCCGAGCGGGTGGCATTGGCGATGCCGTCGATCAGGGCGCGAACGTCGTCGGTGGCGCGCGTCGTCTGGTTGGCGAGGCTTTTCACCTCGCCGGCCACCACCGCAAAGCCGCGGCCCATCTCACCGGCCCGCGCCGCCTCGATGGAGGCGTTGAGCGCCAGGAGATTGGTCTGGGCGGCGATCGAGCCGATCAGGTCGACCACCTCGCCGACGCGGGCGGTCGTCTCCGACAGGCCGGCGATGACGCCGCTCGCCGTGCGGGCGTGCGTGGAGCCGGTGGTGGCGACGGTGACGGCGTCGTCGGCCTGCTCGTGGGCGACGGTCTGCGAGCGGGCGAGTTCGCCGGCCGCCGCCGCCATGGTCCGGACGCTTTCGGCGGCGCTGCCGGCGGCCAGCGATGTGCGCTTGGCAAGGTCCGCCGCATGCGAGGCAGCGCCGGACAGGTCGGCGGTGCCGCGGCCGAGCTGGCCGGCCAGACCTTCCACCGTGGTGATGACATCGGCGGCGGCGGCGTCGAAGACGGCAATCGCCGTCTCCAGCGCTGCCCGGCGTTCCTCGCGCAGGGCCTGGTCGCGCTCGGCGGCGCGGCGCAGCGCCTCGCGTTCGCGGCCGCTTTCCTGGAACACCAGCAGCGCCTCGCCCATGGCGGCGATCTCGTCGCGCCCCTTGCGGACGGGGATGGCGACGTCGAGATCGCCGTGGGCCAGCGCATGCATCCCCTGGGTGAGGGCGCGGAGCGGTCGGGCGATGCGGCGGTTGAGCAGCAGCGTCACCACGACGGCGACGGCGATGATGCCGGCGATGACCGACAGCACCATCAGGCTGACGCGGTCGCGATCGGCACTGGCGGCGGCGGCCACGGCGTCGGCCGTCTGGTGCAGGCCTTCGGCGGCGGCGGCCGACAGGCGCGTCGCCTCGGTGCGCGCCGCTTCCAGCGCTTCGGTCGCCCGGCGCAGGCCGATGGTCGCCGTGTGATAGTCGGCAAACGGGGCGGCCATCTCTTTGGCGGCCTCGGGGCCGAGCGCGGTGATGGCGCCGTTCAGGCGATCGAGCGCGGCGTCGATCGCCTTGCCGTGCTGGGTGTCGGGGCCTAGCCGGTAATCCTCGGTGGATAGCAGCAGCTCATAGGCGGCGGTGCGGACGTCGCGAACCCTCGCGCCAAAGGCGGCGGCGCGATCGCGACGGATCGACAGGCCGGCCGCCCGGCTGAAAGCCTTGTCGGCGCTGGCGCGTGCCTCGGCGATCACCGCGTCGATGCGCTGGTCGATGGTGGCAAGGCGCGGTGACAGGCGCGGCCATTCGGTGGCGAGATCGAGGACCTGACTGTTGTCGCTCTTGCGGGCGACGGTCTGGTAGAGATCCTTCGTCAGGGTCGAGACGGCGCGCAGCGCGTCGGCGAAGGCGGGGTCCTCGTTGCCGACTCGGGTGTCCTCGGCGAGGCGGGCGGCGGTGGACAGCGCGTTCTGGCCGGCCGTCAGCTGGAAGAAATCGTCGGTGCGGAGATAGGCCTCGAAGGCGGCGCGGCCCCGCACCAGGCGGAGTTCGGCGTCGGTCAGGCCGGACGCCACGGCCTGCGTCCCGGCGAGTGCGGCATTGATCGCCTCAAGGTCGGTCTCGGCCTTGCCGAGGTCTTCGACGGCGCGTGCCTCGAGCCGGGCGGCGGCGGTGGCGAGGGCCGCGAAGGCGCGATCGATGGCGCGGCTCGCCGTGTTGATGTCGGTCCAGCCGGCCGTGAGGCCATGAACGGCCCCGGCGAGACCGGAGGTGACGCCGGTGAGCGCGGGCGTACCGGCGATGCCTTGCTCGATGGCGACGATGCCGTCGAGCGCCGCCTCGGCGTCATCCGGCCGGCCGGAGGCATAGAGCGACTGGATGGCGGCGGTGGCGGTGTTGATGTTGGTGAGCGCCGCCGAAACCTCGGTCACCGCGTCGACGGCGGCGCCGGTGCGCAGCAGGCCGAAGAAGCCGGCACCGCCGGCCGCGCCGGCCAGGAGGACCAGAAGGAGCGCGAAAGAGAAGAGCTGCGCGGTAATGCTGTGACTGGACCGCATCGTATATCCTCGGGGCTGTCGTTATCAGTGCTGAATAACGAGGGCGCGGCTTAATGAGGACTAAATGCCGACAAGTAATCTTGTGAATTTTATATGACGTACAAAGAAAATAATCCGGGTTATATTGGCAGCAGCAACAACCTGCGGCGGCAGGCCCATCTGCCCTCAGAAGCATTCCTCCTCGAGGCGGCGAAGGGCGGCGAGGGCGCCCGCATCGTCGTTGTCCTCGAACAGCTCGGCCATGTAGTAGACGTGGGCGTGCATCAACAGCAGGCGGTCGGCCACCGGCCGCTCCGCTTCCGTGGCGACGGCGAGCCGCTGGCGGAAGCGGTCCCAGAAGGGGTTGGCGAAGGCGGGGTCGTCGATGTAGCGGTGGAGGTGGGTGAGCACCGCCTCCATGTTGCCCTCGAAGTCGATGCCCCCGAAGGTGACGTATCTGTCGTTGACGGTGCGGTCGGTGGGCGGCAAGATCGATCTCCCGTTGCGTGTCGAGTTGCCGTCATCAGGTGCAATCAGCTTGCCAGTCCGTGAAATGCCCTTGATATCCGGGGTTTTCCTGAAGAAAGACGCCCGGCCAACCGAAAACATGTCGCCAAATCGACGTCGCGTTTGTGACATTGATTGCCAACTACATCGATATAGTAGTCGTCCGGCCGCCGATTTACGCGTTTAAGCTCCTCGGGCAAAGACGACGTCGTGTTTCTACGGAAGATTTCCTGACGCAAAAGGGGCAGTAAGTGGCCCGAAAAAGCGGGGCTGGCGACCGCGCCGGACCCGGGGTGTTCCGCCAAAATGGCGGGCCCGGTTCGACAGTGAGAAGGATGGAACAGCAGATGAACGACGTGACCCTCAAGAACGGCGCCGCCGTCAAGGCGATCCCCACGAGCCAGGCCCTCATTGAAGACCCGTTGCTGAACAAGGGCACGGCCTTTACCCAGGCCGAGCGCGATGCCTTCAAGCTCAACGGCTATTTCGCCGACGTCGTCGAGACGCTCGACACGCAGGTTGCCCGTTCGATCGAGACCATCCGCGCGCTGCCGACCAACCTCGACCGCTACGTCTACCTGCGCGACCTGCAGGACACCAACGAGACGCTGTATTTCGCGGTGATCACCCGCAATCTCGACGAACTGCTGCCGATGATCTACACGCCGACCGTCGGCGCCGGCTGCCAGCAGTATCACCACCTGTTCCGTCGTCCGCGCGGCCTGTTCATCTCGTATCCGAACCGCGCCAAGATGGACGAAATCCTCGCCAACCCGCGCTATGACAACGTCGAGTGCATCGTCGTCACCGACGGCGAGCGCATCCTCGGCCTGGGCGACCAGGGCGTCGGCGGCATGGGCATCCCGATCGGCAAGCTGGCCATCTACACCGGCTGCGGCGGCATCGCCCCCGACTCCGTGCTGCCGATCACCTTGGACACCGGCACCAACAACGCCGAGCGCATCGCCGATCCGCTGTACTTCGGCTGGAAGAACGAGCGCATCCGGGGCGAGGAATACGACAGCTTCATCGACCAGTTCGTCGAAGCCGTGAAGAAGCGCTGGCCGAACGTTCTGCTGCAGTGGGAAGACTTCCACAAGA
>JAGSYU010000246.1 GCA_018262575.1 Pseudomonadota bacterium
GCTGGACCCTATGGCGGCCGTTGCAGCCTTGCCCGATGACGCGGAAATCTGTGGCTGCAACGGCGTCTGCAAGGGCAAGATCACCTCGACCATCACCGCCAAGGGGCTGACGACGCTCGACGGCGTCAGGGCGCACACCAAGGCGTCGGCCTCTTGCGGCAACTGTACCGGCCTCGTCGAGCAACTGATGAAGCTGACGCTCGGCGATCGCTACAATCCGGCCGCCGTGGTGCCGATGTGCGGCTGCACCGATCTCGGCCACGACGACGTGCGCCGGCTGATCCTCGCCAAGGGGCTGAAGACCATCCCGGCCGTCATGCAGGAGCTGGAGTGGAAGACCTCCTGCGGCTGCGCCAAATGCCGGCCGGCGCTCAACTACTACCTCGTCTGCGACTGGCCGGACGAGTATGCCGACGACTACCAGTCGCGCTTCATCAACGAGCGCGTCCACGCCAACATCCAGAAGGACGGCAGCTATTCGGTGGTGCCGCGCATGTGGGGCGGCGTCACCTCGGCCGCCGAACTGCGGGCGATCGCCGACGTGGTCGACAAGTTCGACGTTCCCATGGTCAAGGTCACCGGCGGCCAGCGCATCGACCTCTTGGGCATCCAGAAGGAGGACCTGCCGGCCGTCTGGGCCGATCTCGGCAAGGCCGGCTTCGTGTCCGGTCAGGCCTATGCCAAGGGGCTGCGCACGGTGAAGACCTGCGTTGGCACCGACTGGTGCCGCTTCGGCACGCAGGATTCCACCGGGCTCGGCATTCGCCTGGAAAAGTTCATGTGGGGCTCGTGGACGCCGGCCAAGCTGAAGCTGGCCGTCTCCGGTTGCCCGCGCAACTGCGCCGAAGCGACCTGCAAGGACATCGGCGTCATCTGCGTCGATAGCGGCTTCGAGATCCATTTTGCCGGCGCCGCCGGACTGGAGATCAAGGGTACGGAAGTGCTCGGCATGGTCCGAACCGAGGACGAGGCGCTCGAGTATATCGTGGCGCTGACGCAGATGTACCGCGAGCAGGGCCGCTACCTCGAACGCATCTACAAGTGGGCCAAGCGCGTCGGCCTCGACGAGATCCGCCGCCAGATCATGGACGACGCCGACAAGCGCCGGAGCTATTTCGAGCGCTTCGTCTTCAGCCAGACATTCGCCCAGGTCGACCCCTGGTCCGAGCGCGTCTCGGGCAAGGACAAGCACGAGTTCAGTCCGATGGCCGTCGCGCGGTTGAGCGAAGCGGCCGAGTAGTGCGCAACATTGTCAGGAGTTCGCGATGAGCTGGGTGACCATCGGCCGCCTTGAGGACATTCCGCCGCGCGGCGCGCGCTGTGTCGACACGCCGGAGGGACGGATCGCCGTGTTTCGCACCGCCGACAACAGCGTGTTCGCCATGGAGGACAGTTGCCCGCACAAGAAGGGGCCGCTCAGCCAGGGCATCGTCCACGGCGCCAGCGTGACCTGCCCGCTGCACAACTGGGTGATTTCGCTGGAGTCGGGCGCCGCCCAGGGCGCCGACGAGGGACAGGTCCGCACCATCCCCGTGCGCAATGATAACGGCATTCTGCGGCTCGACCTCACCGAGCTGCGCGTCGCCGCCGAGTAATCAGGCCCGCCGAGGACGAGAATGCCAACGGATACCCGGACCACCTGTCCTTACTGCGGCGTCGGCTGCGGCGTGCTCGTGCGCGTCGATGACGACGGACAAACCAGCGTCAAGGGCGATCCCGACCATCCCGCCAACTTCGGCCGCCTCTGCTCCAAGGGGGCGGCGCTGGCCGAGACGCTCTCGGACGACGGGCGCATCCTTCATCCGGAGATCGGCGGGCGACAGGCCGGCTGGGACGAAGCGCTCGACCTCGTCGCCGGCACCTTCGCCGAGGTGATCGCCGCGCACGGCCCGGAGGCCGTCGCCTTCTACCTGTCCGGACAGTTGCTGACCGAGGACTATTACGTCGCCAACAAGCTGATGAAGGGCTTCATCGGCGCCGCCAACATCGACACCAACTCGCGCCTGTGCATGGCGTCGTCGGTGGCCGGTCACCGCCGCGCCTTCGGCGCCGATACGGTGCCGGGCAACTACGAGGACATCGAGCTGGCCGACCTCGTGGTGATCGTCGGCTCCAACATGGCCTGGTGCCACCCGGTCCTCTACCAGCGCCTCGCCGCCGCCAAGGCCGCCCGGCCGGAGATGGCGGTGGTGGTGATCGACCCGCGCCGCACCGCCACCTCCGACATCGCCGACCTTCACCTCGCCGTCCGCGCCGATGGCGACGTGGCGCTGTTCAACGGCCTCTTGGCCCACCTCGCCGACAGCGGCCGGATCGACCGCGATTTCGTGGCCGAGCACACCGCTGGCCTCGGCGCCGCACTCGCCGAGGCACGCCGCACCGATCCGGCCGACCTTCGCGCTCTCACCGGGCTCGACCAGCGGGATATCGATGCCTTCTATGGCCTGTTCGCCGGCCGCGAAAAGACCGTCACGCTGTTCAGCCAGGGGGTCAACCAGTCGTCGTCGGGCAGCGACAAGGTCAACGCCATCATCAACTGCCACCTGTTGACCGGCCGCATCGGCCGGCCCGGCATGGGGCCGCTGTCGCTGACCGGCCAGCCCAACGCCATGGGCGGCCGCGAGGTCGGCGGCCTCGCCAACATGCTGGCGGCGCATATGAATCTCGATGATGCCGCCGACCGTGACCGCGTCGGCCGGTTCTGGACCGCGCCCAATGTGGCCGAGCGGCCGGGCCTCAAGGCGGTCGACCTGTTCGAGGCGGTCGGTGACGGCCGCATCAAGGCGCTGTGGATCATGGCGACCAACCCGGTGGTGTCGATGCCCGACGCCGACCGGGTGCGGGCGGCCATCGAGGCTTGCCCCTTCGTCGTCGTCTCCGACATCCAGCGCGACACCGACACGGCGCGCCTCGCCCACGTGCTGCTGCCCTCGCTCGGCTGGAGCGAGAAGTCCGGCACCGTCACCAATTCCGAGCGGCGCATATCGCGCCAGCGCGGCTTTCGCCCCGGTCCGGGCGAGGCGCGGGCCGACTGGTGGCAGTTCGCCGAGGTCGGCCGGCGCCTGGGCTTTACTGCGGCCTTCGCCTATGCCGGGCCGCATCAGGTGTTCGCCGAACACGCCGGCCTCTCCGGCTTTGAAAATGGCGGCGCCCGCGACTTCGACATCTCCGCCCACGCCACCATCGACGCCGCCGGCTACGAAGGGCTGGCGCCTTTCCAGTGGCCGCAACCGGCCGGCACGCCGCCGCGTGACAGCCGTTTCTTTTCGGCAGGCCGCTTCTATCACGCCGACGGACGGGCGCGCTTCGTCGCCGCGGTGGCCGGGGTGGACCGCCGGACCAACTGGGGCTTTCCCTTCGTGCTCAATACCGGCCGCATCCGCGACCACTGGCACACCATGACGCGCACCGGCAAATCGGCCCGCCTGTCGGCTCATCTCGCCGAGCCCTTCGCCGAAATCCACCCGGCCGACGCGGCGGCGCTGAAGATCGGCGACGCCGATCTGGTCGAGGTCAGCGATGCGCGGGGCGCTCGCGTCATCGTCCGCGCCCTGCTGACCGACCGGCAGGCGCGCGGCAACCTGTTCGTCCCCATGCACTGGTCGGACGAGACCTCGGCGCTGGCCCGCGTCAACGCGCTGTTCCCCGGTCGCGTCGATGCCGTGTCGGGCCAGCCGGCGCTGAAGCACACGGCGGTCCGTCTTCGTCGCCATGTCAGCGCGGCGCATGGTTTTCTGGTGTCCAGCGAGAAACCGGAGGGCGTCGATAGTGACTATTGGGCGCTCGCCCGCACCGAACACGGCTGGCGGCTGGAGCTGGCTGGTTCAGTGCCGACGGAGGGCTGGGACGACTGGCTGCGCCGGGTCGCCGGCCTGCCGGCCGAG
>JAGSYU010000019.1 GCA_018262575.1 Pseudomonadota bacterium
CGGCACGCGCCATGTCCACCGCCGCAAAGGCGTTAGCTATCGGAACGGAGACGCCAAATGTCAAGAAAATCGGCACCCGCCCGTCCGGCGCGAGGCAACGCCGTTCAGGGCGCTCCCCGGCGAATGGTCCGGACCAGATCGCGCGCCACGATCTTGGCGGCCTGCTGCTCATCGGGGCCAAGCGGACCGCAATCCTTGCCAAAATTGTCGCGATCCTCGTTCCGAACGGGCTCGTTATTGATGGCCACGATGACGATGCGCAGGGCACAGGCCTTCACCGGGTCGACCGTCAGCGCGCCGAAGCAGCCGTCGGCAAGGCAGAAGGCGAAATTGCGGAGCGACAGAGGATCGCCGGCAAGCGCTTTCGGCCATTGCGCTGCCAGCACCGTCTGCTGACCGTCGCAGGCGGCATCGTTCGACGCGGCACAGTCGGCGAGAAGATCGGCATAGGCCGGCACGCCCTCGGCGGCAAAGGCCGGCAGACAACTGGCGGCAAGGCCCAAGATGGAAGCGAGAAACAGCGCACGCATGAAAACGCTCCGGGCGTCGGTTCGGTCCCGTAAGTGGCCGACCACAGTCCGATTATTCGCCTAGCGACGCTGGCCGCACAAGATCGCCCTTCAGCCCGGTCTCCGGAAGGCGGCCGGTGAAGCCTGTCAGACCGGTTCGGCGGTTTCCTCGACGCCGACGCCCATGCTGCCAAGATTGCCGAGGAAGACGCCGGGATCGACGTAAAGACCTTGCGGGAGAAGGCCGGGGCGACGCTCGCCGCCGGTCATCTCCAGCACGCAGGCGGCAGCAGCGATGGCGGTCAGCTCATAGGAATCGCCGTGGCTGATCCGGAGCCGGGCGGCGACGGGCAGGCCATCACGGGTTCCCCGGCCATCGCAGACCAACACCGTCCACTCGTCGTGCCGCGTCCAATGTTTCAGCGCCGCGAAGAAAGCGGAGGCGGCGAAGCGGCGGAGTGGCGGCAACATCGTCGCCAGCATGGTGGCTGGCAGCGCCACGTAGTCGATGACCGGCCCGAAGCCACTGATGTAGAATCCGGTGTCACGCAGATGAGGGAGACGATCCGGCAACGACCGCAGTTCCTCGATCCCCATGGCAATCGTCTGCTGACGCCCTTGCGGCGGGCCGAAATCGAAATCGCGGGCGTTCCGCCAGGACCGCAGCCAGCGGCCGTCGCGGAAAGCGCTCGGGTCCATTTCCCGCAACTCGTCGACGAAGTCGTCGGCGGCGCCGGGACCGAAGCTCAGGCGCGACCAGTCGACGCTGAAGCTGGCATAGACCGGCGCATGGGTGAGATCGACGGTCGTCGACAGCCGCCGGATCATCGCCGCCGGCAACCCTGGATGAAAGCCACCGTCGCTGACGAACTGCAGGCCGCGCCGGACGATGTCCGGTTCGATGGTCCTGAGCGCTCGCCATTTGGCCGCCGACGACAGGTGGATGTCGAAATAATCGATGCCGAGCTGCAGCGCCACGCTCGCCACCGTCGGGGCGTCGCGGGTGGCCGAAGTCGCCGACACCACGAGATCGGCGCCCGACAGCGCCGCCAGAAGGCCGGCGCGATCGGAGCTGTCGGCGCGAACACCGATCAGCGTCGCGCCGGTCTCGGCAGCGATGCGCGCCGCCGCATCGTCCACCGACGCCTTGTTGCGCCCCATCAAACGAAGATCGTAACCGCCGGCCCGGGCCAACAGGCGCGCCAGGCGCCGACCGGTGTTGCCGGCGCCCCCCAGGATGGCGATGGTCGCCTGTGCCATGAAGTCCCCCGTCGGCGTGTCCCACCGCTTTGCGGGGCAAGTCTGGGCTCGTTCCGCCGCGTCAGCGAGACGGACTACTGCGTAGAGACGTTGATTGGGGCGAGGCCGACCATCCGCCTGACGTCGGCTGGCGCCAGCCCCGCCGCCCGCAGGGTCGCCAGACCCGCCGCGCCTTTCGATTTGGCGAGCTTGCGACCGTCGGCGCCAACGATCAGCCGGTGGTGGTGGTAGCGCGGTGCCGGCAGATCGAGCAGCGTCTGCAGCAGGCGGTGCACGGCCGTGGCAAGATAGAGATCGCGGCCGCGGACCACATCGCTCACCCCCTGCAGCGCGTCGTCGACGACCACCGCAAGGTGATAGGCCGCCGGCACGAACTTGCCGGCCAGCACCACGTCGCCCCAGGCGGCTGGATCGGCGGCGACCGTCTCGCTCGGCCCATCGGGCCTGTCGCCGAACTCTGCCCAGGCAAGCGGCCCGGCCAAGCGAGCCGCCTTTGCCATATCGAGCCGCAGTGCATAGGGCCGCCCGGCAGCGGCAAGCGCCTCGGCCTCGGCGGCCGTCCGCAGGCGATCGACATCCGGATAGAGCGGTGCGCCGTCCGGATCACGCGGCCACGGTCGACCGACCCGCGCCTCCTCGGCAGCGATGGCGGCGGCGATCTCCGCCCGGCTCAGGAAGGAGCGATAGACCAGCCCGAAGCCGGCAAGACGGTCGAGGGCGGCGGCATAGTCGCCCGCGTGTTCCGACTGCCGACGGACCGGCTTTTCGTAAGCGACACCCAGCCAGTCGAGATCGTCGAGGATGGCGCGCTCGTGCTCGGGCCGGGCGCGCGTGATGTCGACATCCTCGATGCGAACGAGCATGCGCCCGCCGCTGTCAGCGGCCATATCGGCATTGAGGAGCGCCGACAGGGCGTGGCCGAGGTGCAGCGGCCCGTTGGGCGATGGCGCGAAGCGGAAGACGGGAACGGTCA
Source organism: Pseudomonadota bacterium (assembly GCA_018262575.1). Lineage (GTDB taxonomy): Bacteria > Pseudomonadota > Alphaproteobacteria > Rhizobiales > Pleomorphomonadaceae > Pleomorphomonas. Next base: position 2,743 of record JAGSYU010000019.1, read on the forward strand.
TCTCTCTGGCGGCGATAGCTGGCCGGCGCTGCTGCCGGCTTTTGACGGCCTCAACAGTATACATTCGACCTGCTGAAGTCTCGTACCGAAGGAGACCCTCGATGCGCCTCATCCTCACCGACGCCGACATGGCCGAGGGCCTCGACTATCTCGAACGCGTCGATCCGCGCCTGGTGTCGGTCCGGGCGGCGACCGGTCCCGTCGACATTCGCTACCGCCCGCCCGGCTTCGAAGGCATCGCCCGCATCGTCGTGGCGCAACAGCTCTCCGTCTCGAGCGCCGATGCCATCTGGAGCCGCTTCGAAGCACTGCTTGGCGAGGCAACCGCCGAAAGCTATCTCCGCCAGGGTGAGGAAGCCCTGCGCGCCGCCGGCCTGTCGCGCGGCAAGGTCAAGACGCTGCAGGCCCTGGCCGAAGCGGCCGCCTCGGGTCTCGATCTCGAAGGTCTCGCCGTCGAAGCACCGGAGGCGGCGACCGAAAAGCTGACGGCCATCCACGGCATCGGCCGCTGGACGGCCGAGATCTTCCTGCTGTTTTGCGCCCGCAATGCCGACGTTCTGCCGGCCGGAGACCTCGCCCTGCAGGTGGCCGCCGCCGAGGCGCTGTCGCTGGAGGGCCGCCCCAGCGAAAAGGAATTGCGGGCGATATCAGAGCTTTGGTCGCCCTGGCGTGGCGTTGCGGCCAAATTGCTTTGGGCCTATTACAGTAAGATGCGGCAGGGCAAGAACGTCCTTCCGGTCTGAACCCGATCCCGGAAGGAGCTTTCCATGGCCGATATCGACGGTCCGCGCCTTGACCCCACCAGCGGCAAGGCCGACGCCCTCGTCGTCCTGCTGCACGGCTACGGAGCCAACGGCGAAGATCTCTACGACATCGCCGAAAGCTGGGCGCCCTTTCTGCCGGATGTCGCCTTCGTCTCGCCACACGCGCCGGACGCCTGCCCCATGGCGCCGGGTGGCCGCCAGTGGTTTCCCCTGACCATGCGCAACGACACCGAACGCTGGGCCGGCGTTGTCGCCGCCGGCCCAGCCCTCGACCGCTTCCTCGACGCCGAACTCGATCGCTGGGGCGTCTCGGCCGATCGCCTGGTGCTGGTCGGCTTCAGCCAGGGCACCATGATGGCGCTGCACGTTGGCCTGAGGCGCAAGGTGGCGCCGGCACTGATCGTCGGCTATTCGGGCTATCTTGCCGGGGCCGAGCATCTGGGTGAAATCTCGGCGAAGCCGAAGGTGCTGCTCGTCCACGGTACCGCTGATCAGGTGCTGCCGGTCGAAAGCAGCCGCGTTGCCGCCGCCGCACTCACCGCTGCCGGATTGCCGGTGTCGCTGCATCTCTCTCCCGGCCTCGGCCACGGCATCGACCGCATGGGGCTGGTCCTCGGCCTCAGGACCATTGCCGAAGCGCTGGGCGTCGACCTCCCCGACGCCGGGTGACAGCCCGCGTGCCTTGACGGTCGCCGTCCAATGACGGATTGAGCGGCCGTCCCGTCTACGCGAATATGCTAGGGATGGTTTTGCCCGGAGGTAGCATGGTTCGGCTCAATCGCATTTACACTCGCACGGGCGACGATGGTTCGAGCGGTCTTTCCACCGGCGAGCGTCGGTCAAAGGACGATCCCCGTTTCGAAGCGATCGGCGGCGTTGACGAGACCAACGCGGCGATCGGCATCGCTCGCCTGCACATCGCCGACTATCCCGACCTCGACCTGATGCTGGGGGCCATCCAGAACGATCTGTTCGACCTTGGCGCCGACCTGGCAACGCCGGAGACCGCCACGCCACCGACCTTCGAGCCGCTGCGCATCCTGCCCGTTCAGGTCGAACGGCTCGAGAAGGAGATCGACTACCTCAATCGCAGTCTGGCGCCGCTCACCACCTTCGTGCTGCCCGGCGGCGGTGCCGCTGCCGCCCATCTGCATCTGGCGCGCACCATCTGCCGGCGGGCCGAGCGGGTGACGGTGACGCTGGCCCGGGCGGCGAACGAGCCGGTCAACCCAGAGGCGCTGCGCTATCTCAACCGCCTGTCCGATTTTCTGTTTGTGGCGAGCCGCTGGGCCAACGATCTCGGCGGCCGCGACGTACTGTGGGTACCCGGCCAGAACCGGGAGTGACAGGGGAGCCCCCCAGGGCAGGGCGATCGAAGATCGATCCGCGCCATCCTTGGCCGAATCCCTCACGCGTTCGATGCAGGAAAAGGGTCGCGACGCTTCCGCCAACAGCTGCGTCAGCGCCTTGGCGGGCAGCGTCAGGCTATCTTCTCGGCCACCGGGCGTCCGGCCAGCGCCCGGTCGACGGCGGCGCGGATCTCCGAGAGCGTGAACGGCTTCGAAATGACATCGCTCACCAGGCTATCGAGGCCGAAGGCGCGTTCGCGCTGGTCGGCAAAGCCGGTCATCAGCAGGATGGCAAGGCCAGGATGGTCGCGGGCGACATTGAGTGCCAGCGCGATACCATCCATCACCGGCATCATGATGTCGGACAGCAGCAGGTCGAAACCACCCTTCCGAGCGCCAAGAATCTCCAGCGCGATGCCGCCATCCTCGGCCTCGGTGATGTCATGTCCATCGAGCTCCAGCGCCCTTTTCACAAAGGCCCGGACCGACTCATCGTCCTCGGTCAGCAGAATGCGCGCCATGGCCGCCCCCCGGCATTCCCAGTGGAATCAGGACAAATCCCGTGTGATTCTCGCACAATCGGGCCACTCGTGCCAGACGGCCACACTCAGTCGGTGACGACGCCGACGAAGGGCAACTGACGGTAGGCATGAGCGGCGTCCATGCCGTAGCCGACCACGAACACATCGGCGCAGGAGAAGCCGACGATGTCGGCGTCGATATTCGCCTTGCGCTTGCCCGGCTTGTCGAGCAGCACCGCGACCTTGACCTCCTTGGCCCCCCGATCCTCGGTGAGGCGCCGGGCAAAGGCCAGCGTCCGCCCCGATTCCAGGATGTCGTCAATGATCAGCACGGTGCGGCCAGCGACGTCGGTGTCGATGTCGCGGATGATCTTGACGATACCGGACGACGTGGTGCCGGTGCCGTAGCTCGACAGCATCATGAACTCCACCTGCGGCTCAAGGCCCTCGCGGTGCAAAGCACGCAGGAGATCGGCGGCGAACATGAAGCTGCCCTTGAGGATGGCGATCACCATCAGGTCGTCGGGCCGGTCGGCGGCGATCTGCTTGGCCATGGCGTTGACGCGCGCGGCAATCGTCTCTTCCGAAAACAGCACGTCGATGGTCCTGCCCGTCATCTCGGTTCCCTCATGAGGTCGCGACGGTTGATGTGCCCCGATCCGCCGCGGACCGGCAAGGGGCGCGCATCCGGAACCGTCGCCAAGCCCCGGCCGCTTTCGGGCGGAGCTATATTACGGCTGGTGCTGGTCTGTAAACCGGACTTCCACGGTTACCGACGCCTCGGGCGGCGCAAGCAGCCGCGTTTTGAAGTGCACCTTGCCCATCTGATCGATGTTGAGTTGCGGCAAGGTGTAGTTCCAGCCATAGACATCGCGACCGGTCGACGACTTCAGCGTGATGCGGATCGCCGGCAATCCCTTGGATTCGCTGTCGAGGTTGAAGATATCCCCCTCCACCACCAGCACCGGCGTCGACCCATCCATCTCCTGACGGGCGGCCACATTCTGGAAGTCGAGGCCGCGCAGGTTCACCTTGAGGCCGAGCAGCTCGTAGATGCCGGCGAAGTCGGGGAACGTCGCCACGACCTTTTCGCGACCGACCACGGCAACGACGCAGAACAGCACCAGGAAGCTGATCAACAGAGCCGAGGCCACGGGAGTCGACAGGTGCCGGTCGATCATCACGATGGTCGATGTGCCGCGCCGCGCCGTCTTGCCACGCGTCTTGCGGCGGCGGGTCTCGAAGCCGGAGGGCGGCGCATCGATGGTTGGTAACGCTTCGGCGTCCACCGCCGACGGCGCGTCGTCGTCGTCCGCCTTCACCACCTTGGCCCCGGCCGAATCGGCGGCAAACAGATCATCGACCGCTGACTGGTCGTTGCCGCCATCCGTCTCTTCGGACGCTACGTCCTCGGGGGGCGCGTCATCGGCCGGTCCGGACGCGAACAGATCGTCGATCGCCGACTGATCGTTGCCGCCAGATGCCTCGTCGGAAGACGAGTCCTCATCGAAGTTGCTTCCAGGGCCGTCGCCGACAATGGCATCGCGCCATTCGTCCTCGCTGGGTTCTGGTCCGCCACCAGGAGCCGGCGGGGCGGGAGCGACAGCCATCGGGGCTTCGGGATATTCGTTCGGCGTGGCATGCCAGACGGTGCCGCAACGGGCACAGCGCACCTTGCGGCCAGTAACGCCGAGCGTGCCGTCGGCAACCTGATACCCCGTCTCGCAGGCGGGGCAGACAATTCTCATCTTCGGCCCCCGATTGGCCTCCGGCCGGGATTCCTCGCGGACAGAGGCGATGCTACGCCCGCCGCACCGCCGCCGCGACCTTTCCAAGGGATGGCGGCAACATGCTTAATGAAACGTTAAGGACAAGGGCCGCAACATCAATTATGAGGTTTGGGGACACCGACAAGACGCTGCCAAGCGGCTTCCGGCGCCAGGCGGCGTCGCGCGAAGCGGGTCCATCGCGGTGAGAACCGCTCCGATGGACGTCAAGCGAAGCGGAAGCCTGGCGATTGGCTCTGGAGCATATCCTGGCCGATCAGAGGGAATCATCTGATCGGGATATGCTCTAGGCCGGAAGCCTGTCGGCGACTGAGGCGGAAAACAACAATGAGGCGCGGCCGGTGATCAGGTTCGAAAATGTCGGCCTTCGCTACGGAACAGGGCGAGAGGTGCTGAGCGATCTCACCTTTTCGATCGCCCCGCATTCCTTCCAGTTCCTGACCGGCCCCTCCGGCGCCGGCAAGACGACACTGATCCGCCTCCTGTTCCTCAACCTCAAGCCGACGCGCGGCCTGATGTCCATCTTCGGCCGGGACACGGCCCTCCTCAGGCGGGCCGACATGCCGTCGTTGCGCCGCCGGATCGGTGTCGTATTCCAGGACTTCCGCCTGCTCGACCATCTCACCACCTACGAAAACGTGGCGCTGCCCTATCGCGTGCTGGGCAAGGACGAGGCGAGCTACCGCGCCGACGTCGCCGATCTCCTCGATTGGGTCGGGCTGGGCGATCGCAAGCACGTCTACCCGCCGGTACTGTCGGGCGGCGAGAAGCAGCGCGCCGCCATTGCCCGCGCCCTGATCACCAAGCCGGAATTTCTCCTCGCCGACGAGCCGACCGGCAACGTCGATCCGCCGCTCGCCCGCCGCCTCCTGCGCCTGTTCCTGGAGCTCAATCGCCTCGGAACCGCCGTGCTCATCGCCACCCACGACATCGGGCTGATGGACCAGCTCGACGCCCGTCGCATGGTTCTCGAAGGTGGCCATCTCGAGATCTACGAATGATGCCCGCCTCCCCCAGGCGCGGCAAAGCCGCCGCCACGCCCAAGGCCAAAACCGCCCCCGGCACGGCCACCTCGCCGATCGTGCCGCCGCAGGCCATCGCCGGCCGCACGCTGGTGCTGGTCATCGCCATCATGACCTTCCTCGCCGGCTTCACCATCGCCGTCGTCTCGGTCATCGACCAGGCCGCCGACGCCTGGGCCTCCGATATCGGCCGCGAGGTGACGATCGAGGTCAGGCCGCTCGACGGTGTTGCCATCGATGCCGAGGTGGAGAAGGCGGTGGCGCTCGCCCAGGAGTTTCCCGGCGTCAGCGGCGCCCGTGGCCTCAGCGACGACGAGACGCAACGACTGCTGGAGCCCTGGCTTGGACCGGGCGCCGATCTCTCGGCTCTGCCGGTGCCTCGTCTCGTCGTCGTGTCGATCGACGATGCCACCGCCTTCGACGCCAAGGCGCTCGCCGAGGCGGTCGGACACCAGATCAGGGGTGGCAGCGTTGACGACCACGCACTCTGGATCGACCGCCTGTCGGCCATGGCCTCGTCGATGGTCTTTGCCGGCATCGGCCTGATGATGCTGATGCTCGTCGCCCTTGTGCTCTCGGTGGTGTTCGCAACGCGCGCCGCCATGGCAGGAAACCGCGACGTCATCGAGGTGCTGCACTTCTGCGGCGCCGAAGACGGCTTCATCGCCGGCCAGTTTCAGCGCCGCTTCCTGCTGTTCGGCATCGAGGGCGGTGCCATCGGCGGTGCGTTGGCGCTGCTCGCCATGGCGGCTGCCGCCCTGGCGGTCGGCGGGTCGGCCGGTCGCCCCGGCGCCGACCAGATTGAGGCGCTGTTTGGCCGTTTCGACCTGCCGGGCGCGGCCTATGGGTTGGTGTTGGCGCTCGTCGTGGCGGTGGCGCTGTTGACGGCGCTCACCTCGCGACTTGCCGTGCGGAGGTCATTGTCGGCCTTGGATTGACCGGCATCCGGCCGGAAGACCGCTGGCATTGCCCGGATTTGTCAACTGTCGGCTGATTTCCTAGAATGAAATCATGATGGAATCGCCCGCTCCAACCAGAGAGACGGCCAGCGAACCGCGCGAAGCTCCCGGTGAGCGCACCCGCGCCCGCCGGTCGATCGGCGTCCTCATCATCGCTGTCCTGCTTATCGGTAGCGGTTTCTTCTTCGGCGGCTTCTTCCGATTCGTCGACACCGTCGTCGGCTACCAGACGCCGTCGCCGCTCGCCGCCGACGGCATCGTCGTGCTGACCGGCGGCGCCGAACGCATCACCGGGGCCATCGATCTGATGACCGCCGGCAAGGCGCGGCGCCTGCTGATCTCCGGCGTCCATCCCGATACGTCGGCTGCCCGGCTCGGTCGCGTCGTCGAGGCGGAACCGGACATGATGGCCTGCTGCGTCGATCTCGACCGCCGCGCCGCCAACACCATCGGCAACGCCCTCGAAACAGCCAAGTGGGTCCGGCGCAACGGCTTCCTGTCGCTGATCGTCGTCACCTCCGCCTATCACATGCCGCGGTCCATGCTGGAGCTGTCGCACGCCATGCCAGACATCCGCCTCATTCCCTACGCGGTGATCCGACCGGGACTGACGCTCGCCAATTGGTCCGAGGACCGGGGCGTGGTTCTGCTTCTCCTGCAGGAATACCTGAAGTATACGGCAACGCGCGTGCGCCTGTCGCTCGGTGGCATCGACGGTCTCGCCGAACTCATCAGCGGCACGTTCGGCTGAGCATCCCCTCGAAAAAGGGGAGACCTTTCGAAAAAGCGGCTGCGTGACGAGAAAGACCGAAGCGCCCACCCGAAAAGTTGAAAGACTGTCGGGGCGCGTGGAGATACAACCGAAAAGACTGCCACTGCGGAAGACGATCCATGCTGATCCGTTCCTACCTCTATAGCGTCGCCTTCTTCTCGGTGACCGCCGTCATGGCCATCCTCTGCGCACCCTTTGCCCTCGGCGGCCATCGAGGGGTGATGATCGTCGTCAAGGCCTGGACCGGGACGCTGATCGGCCTGCACAGCCTCATCACCGGCACGCGCCACGAATACCGCCATCTCGAGCGCCTCCCGCCGGGCGGCTTCATCATCGCCGCCAAGCACCAGTCAACGTTCGAAACGCTGGCGCTGGTGCCGCTGCTCGCCGACCCTGCCTTCATCCTGAAGCGCGAGCTGACCTGGATTCCCGTGTTCGGCTGGTGGCTGAAGCTGGCCGGCAACATTGCCATCGATCGTGGCAGCCCCACCGTGGCGCTGCGAAAGGTGATCGAGGGCACGCGCGCCGCCGTCACCGGCGGTCGGCAGGTGATCATCTTTCCCGAGGGCACCCGTGCCGAAGCCGGCGCCCGGCCGGACTACAAGCAGGGCATCGCCCAGATCTACAAGTCGCTCGATGTGCCGGTGGTCCCGGTCGCCCATAACGCGGGCACCGTCTGGCCCCGCAAGGCGCGCATCCACCGGCGGGGTACCATTGTCGTCGAGTTCCTGGAGCCGATCCCGCCTGGCCTCAAGCCACGCGATATGGTCCAGAAGATGGAACGTGACATCGAGGCGGCCTGCGATCGCCTGCTGGTCGAGGCGGCAGCGCGCGGCGACGATCTGCCGATGACGGCGCGCGCCCGGGTCGCCGAGCTTGCGGCATCCGAAGCATCCGGCCGAAAAGCTGAGGGCCTTGCGGACGACGCGAAGGCCTGAAAGGCGATCAGCCCGATAAGCCCGTGTCCAGATCCGTCAGCGCTTCGACTGTCCGTTCGAGCGAGCGGTCGCGGATGCCCATATCTTGCAGGCGTCGCAACGTCGCCGTGACGTAATCGACGTTCGGCCCCATCTCACCGGCGCTCCGCCGGATGATGGCCAGTGTCTCCTCAAAGCCGAGGCCGCCGGCATATTGCTCATGTCCCTGGTTGGCGACGTAGACCAGCGCACCCACCATCTCGCCGCTGGCGAGCCGCACCGGCCGGACGACTTCGTGATAAACCATGGAGATCTGCTCGCGCGCCCTGAGATAGGCCACCACCGCCTCCCGGTCGGTCCCAGCCACCTCAAAGGCGACGCCATGGCACGAGCCACCTCGGTCGAGGCCGAACACCAGGCCGGGATTGTCCGGCGTACCGCGATAGTACGTCGAGCGAATGCAGAGGGCGCGACGGACGCCATGCATCCGCGCCTGCACCGCCCTCAGATGCGGAAAGCCGGGGTTCCACATCAGCGAACCATAGCCGAACACCCAGATGGTCGCGTCCATCGCTTCCACTCCGTTGCCACTTTGCCGGATGCGTAGCATTCCATCCGGTGAATGCAACGCGCGGCAAAGACGATTCCATCTTTCGCCACATTGCTCTAGTGGATGAACGGTGAACAGTGCGTCCACGAGGGCGCCAAATATCTTGCGAGGAAGCGCCATGAATCGGGCGATGCGATGGGCCGTCTGGACGATCGTCACTGTCGCCGTTCTTTGGACCGGCGCGTGGTTCGGCGCCCGCTGGTGGCTCGCCGATACTATCGTGAAGTCCGTCGCCGATCTCTCAGCGAGGAACAGCGTCACCGTCGACTGCACCGACCAGAGGATCGGCGGCTGGCCTTTCGACCTGACCGTCACCTGTGACGGCCTTGTCGTGACCTTTCCCGATGGCGGCAGGTTCACGACAGCCGGCGCGCACGGCAACGGATCGATCTTCGATCTGCGACGGCTCGACTTCCGCTTCGATGCGCCCAGTTCCTACACCGCGCCCGATGGCCGGCAGCTCGACCTTGCCGCCACCACATTCGTCACCAGTATCGGCTTTTCCGGCGGCCGCGCCGACCGGCTCGCCCTCCAGGCAACCGATCTTTCGGCGAGCGGCCCGCTGGCCGGCGGGACCGAGGGACGGCTGACGATCGGGCGCGGCGATATTCTGCTGGCGCGCCCCGCCGAGCGGCCCGTTGACGCCAACATCGCCGCCACCGTCGACAGTTTCGCCCTTGCCGTCGGTGACACGACGCTGACCCCTCTTCCGGTTCGCCTGACGCTGGCCGCCACCCTCGGCGAGGCGGACATGGCCGCCGCCGGCCCGGAAGCGCTCGCCGGTTGGCGCGCGGCGGGCGGCAAGCTGACGCTGCATCGGCTCGCGGCCGAACTCGGTGGCGCCACGTTGACGCTCTCCGGCGAGGGCACGGTGTCGGAAACCGGCCTCGTCGAGGCCGAGGGTCAGGTGACCGGCCGCGACCTCAACGCCTTGACGGCCGCCGCCGCAGCCGGTGGCAAGAGCCTGACGCCGGAAATCGCCGGCCTCGTCATGGCTTTCGTCTTCATGGGAACAACCGCCGACGACGGCGGCCGTTCCATCGGGCTCAAGATCGAGGATGGCGTCGTCGCCGCCAATGGCCGCGAGATCGGGCGGATCGCCCCGCTATTCTGACGGCGATTTCGGTGGCGCCTTGTGGGAACGGCCGAAGTCGGCCCCGGGTTCGTCCTGGCCGAGCGTCAGGATGCCGCGACGGATGGCGCGGGTGCGACTGAACAGCTCGTACAGCCGGTCGCCCTCGCCCCAGCGGATCTGCCGCTGCAGCGCGAACAGGTCCTCCTGGAATCGACCCAGCACCTCCAGCACCGCGTCCTTGTTGTGCAGGAACACGTCGCGCCACATCGTCGGATCGGACGCGGCGATACGGGTGAAGTCGCGAAAACCGCCGGCCGAGAACTTCATCACTTCGGACTCGGTGACCTTCTCGAGGTCGGCGGCGGTGCCGACGATGTTGTAGGCGATGAGATGCGGCAGATGGCTGGTGATGGCCAGCACCAGATCGTGCCGCTCGGCGCTCATGCATTCGACGTTGGCGCCCATGCCGGCCCAGAAGGCGACGAGTTGATCGAGTGCCCGGGTATCGGTGTCTTCGTCCGGGCAGACGATCGACCAGCGATTGACGAACAGCTCGGAGAAGCCGGCGTCAGGACCGGAGTATTCCGTGCCGGCCACCGGGTGGGCCGGGATGAAATGGACGTGGTCCGGCAGGTGCGGCTTCATCTGCCGGACGACCGATCCCTTTACCGAACCGACGTCGGAGACGACAGCGCCGGGCTTGAGGTGCGGCGCGATCGCCTTGGCCACCGCCTCGGCGGCACCGACCGGCACGCAGGCGATGACGAGATCGGCACCCGCCACGGCATCGCAGGCAGCGGCGTGATAGCTGTCGCCGAGCGACAGTTCCTCGGCGCGCTTCAGTATGACCGGCGACAGGTCGGTGATGGCGATCTCGTCGACGAGACCGTTCTGGCGGGCCGACCGGGCGATCGACGAGCCGATCAGGCCGATGCCGATGATGGCGAGGCGGGGAAACAACGCGTCGGTCATGCCGCCCCCTTCATGAAAATCGTCAGCACGTCAACGAGTCGGCGACAGGCCTCTTCCGAACCGACGGTCATCCGCAGTGCGTTCGGCAGGCCGTAGCCCCCCACCTTGCGCACCACCACCCCCTCGGCGAGCAGCGCCAGGTCGGCGGCGTCCGCCGTCTTGCCCTCTTCAGGGAAGTGCACCAGCAGGAAGTTGGCGACCGATGGCGTTACCAAGAGGCCGAGCTTGCCGAGTTCGACCGTAAGCCAGGCACTCCAGCGCAGATTATGCTCGACCGCCGCCTCGACGAAGGCGCGGTCGCGCATGGCGGCGGCACCGGCGGCGATGGCCGCCGCGTTGAGGTTGAACGGCCCGCGTACCCGCTCCAGCACGTCGACGACGGCCCTGGGGCCGTAGAGCCAGCCGATGCGGAGCGCCGCGAGGCCATGGATCTTCGAGAAGGTGCGCGTCATCACCACGTTGTCGGCCGAAGCGACCAGCTCGACACCGCTCTCATAGTCGTTGCGGCGGACATAGTCGGCATAGGCCGCGTCGAGCACCAGGAGAACGTTGCCCGGCAGGCCGGCATGCAGGCGCCGCACCTCGGCCATCGGCAGGTAGGTGCCGGTGGGATTGTTGGGATTGGCCAGGAACACCATGCGCGTTCGCGCCGTCACGGCAGCCAGGATGGAGTCGACGTCGGTGGTGTGGGCGGTCTCCCTGGCCACCACCGGCGTCGCTCCAGCGGCGAGAATGGAGATGCGATAGACGAGAAAGCCGTGCTCGGAATAGATCGCCTCGTCGCCCGGCGACAGATAGCACTCGGCGAGAAGATGCAGCAGTTCGTCCGAGCCGTTGCCGCAGACGATGCGGTCAATGTTGAGGCCGTGCGTCTCGGCGATCGCCTGCCGCAGCTCGGTCGACGAGCCGTCGGGATAAAGCTCGAGCTTGCCGGCCACCTGTCCGTAGGCCTCAAGCGCCTTCGGGCTCGGCCCGAGCGGCGTCTCGTTGGAGGAGAGCTTGAACAGTTTCTTGCCCGGCGCCGCCTTCGAGCCGCCAGGTACGTAGAGGTCGATGTCGAGAATGCCGCTACGGGGGACAGGCACGAGAGGGGTGTCGGACATGGGAAAACGCCTCAAAAATACCGGCGCCCGTCATACGGCAGGCGCCACGCCCACGCAAAGGAAAAGCACTCAACCGAGGAGCCAGGCCCAGAACGTCGTTGTCACGACTCCGACCGCTGTGGTGATGGTGATCGATGACGAGGCAAGACCGTGGCCGACGCCGAAGCGGTTGGCGATCAGCCAGGCATTGATGCCCGTCGGCACCGACGAGGTGAGCACCAGTGCCGCCGTCCAGGTGTCGTCGAGGCCGAGCAGACGGCTCGCCGCATAGACGGAGGCTGGCAACAGGAACAGCTTGAGAAACGAGGTGACGAGCGCCGGCCGGACGCCGTCGGAGACGCCGTATTTCATCAGCGCCATGCCGAGCGAGATCAGCGCCGCCGAGCCGGCGATATCGCCGATATCATCCACCACCGTCCCGACGACGCCGGTCAGCGGCAGGCCCGACATCTGCCACAGCGAGCCAAACACCAGGCCGACCACCAGCGGATTGCGCACCAGATTGCGCCCGACCTGTTTGAGAACGGCGGTGACCGGCTGGGCGGGGCGGCCGCCGGTCTGCCGTTCGGCCTGCTCCATCAGCACGGTACCGGCGATCATCATCACCGGCAGGTGGGCGCAGAGCAGGATGGATAGCGCCACGACGCCATCGTCGCCGACGATGCGCTGAACGAGCGGCAAGCCGATGAACAGGTTGTTGGCGAAGGCAGAGCTGACGCCGGCCAGCACGCCGATGCGGGCGTCGCGGCCGAACAGGCGGGTCACCGCGTAGTGGCCGACCGCCCAGGTGACGGCGACACCGGAAAAATACGCCACCCAGATCGTCCAGGGTGAGCTGCCCTCGACATGCGCCACCGCCACCGTCTTGAACAGCAGCGTCGGCATGGCGATCGTGAAGACGAAATCGGACAGGCCATCGCCGACCTCCGCCTTCATCACGCCCAAGCGGGCGAGGAGATATCCGATCAGGATCAGCAGGAAGATGGGCAGGACGTCGAGAGCGATGGCGATCACGGGCGGCAACCGGCGCTGGAGCCAAGGAGGGGCCGGCGGCCGGTGCGGCGCGTCGGGAATCGTCGGACGGAAATTAGACTTTCTGCCTAATCACCCCGATGCGTCGCCCGCAAGGCAGAAGCAATGCGGATCGGTTCGCCCGCCCTGCTTGCTTGCCTGGAAGGGGCGACGATGACACACTCCCTTCCCATGTGGGACAAGATCGCCATGCTCAGATGCTTCGCCGCCGCCGTCGCGCTGGTCGGCTTCACTTTACCGGCCGCCGCCTTCGAGCTGTCCTTTTCGTGGGGCGCTACGCCGGCCTGCGACAGTGGCCGGCCGGCTGTGGTCGCCAGCCCGGAATTTCGTCTTGGCAACGTTCCTCCGGGCACACGCGTCATCATCTTCGAAATGATCGACCTCAACGCGCCCGATTTCCGACACGGCGGTGGCACCGTGCCTTATGCCGGCAACGACCTGCTGCCAGCCGGCGCCTTCCGCTACCTCGGCCCCTGTCCGCCGGCCGGCCCGCACCGCTACACGTGGACGGCTATCGCCAAGGATCGCGGCACGACCTTCGGGCGGACGCTCGGCGAGGCATCGGCCACCCGCTCCTTCCCCAACTGACCGAGGCGAGATCATGACCGCTGAGACCACCGAAGCGCGTATCGACGCGCTCGAGGAGAAGATCGCCTATCAAGACCAGATGATCGACGATCTCAACACCGCCGTCACCGACCAGTGGAAGGAGATCGACACGCTGAGGCGCCTCGTGTCGAGCCTGCTCGATGAGGTCAAGGAGATGGAACTGGCGGCACGGGCGACACCCGGCCGCGAACCACCACCCCCGCATTATTGACCGAAACGGGCGCCGTCAGGCGGCGCGCATCTCGTGCATCAGCCGGTCAACCTCGGCCTGCAGCGTCTTGCTGTCGCCGACCATCCGGCGGGCCTGCACGGCCACCTCCTGCGATTTCGAGTCGGACGCCTCGGTATTCTCCATCAGCCGCGTCATGTCGGCGGCCAGGCTGCCGACGGCAGCCAGCGTCGAAGAAATGGCGCGGGTGATCTCGGAGACGGCAGCGTTCTGCTGGTCCAGCGTTGCGGCGATCGATGAAGTGACCTCATTGACCCGCTCGATTGAATGCTCGACGGTACTGGTGGCCGTCACCGCCTCGCCAGTCGCCGACTGGATGACGGCAATGCGCCGGGAAATCTCGTCGGTAGCCTTGGACGTCTGGGCAGCGAGTTGCTTCACCTCGGACGCCACCACGGCAAATCCCTTGCCGGCCTCGCCAGCCCGCGCCGCCTCGATCGTCGCATTGAGGGCCAGGAGGTTGGTCTGGTCGGCGATCTCCTGAATGAGGGCCACCACCTTGCCGATCTCGCCCGACGCCTCGTCAAGGCCACGGATCACCTCGGTAGCCCGCGCCGTCTCGCGCACGGCACCGCTCGAAATAGCGGCAGTTTTGGTGACCTGGGCGACGATCTCGCTGATCGATGCCGACAGTTCCTCGGCGGCGCTCGACACCGCCTGCACATTTTCCTTGGCCTGCCGGCCTGCCTCGGCCGAGGTCTCCGCCTGGCGACGGGTGTGGTCCGACACGGCGAGCAGATCCGAGGCGACGCGCTCGAAGCCGGTTGCCGTGCTCTCGATGCCGGCCGAGGTCTCGCGGAACGACCTGTCGAAGCCGTCGGCAAGGCCGGTCAGCGCGTCGCGCCGCGATTTCTCCATGGCGGCGGCCCGCGCCGCCTCTGCATCCGCTTCGGCGGCAATGCGTTCGCGCTGCAGATCACGGAAGCGAGCAACGGCGCGGCCGATCAGGCCGATCTCGTCCTTGCGCGCCGCGCCGGAGATCTCGGCGTCGAGATCGCCACCCTGAAGACGATCCATCGAGCGAGTGAGGCGGGACAAAGGCCCGGCAATGCCACGCGCCACAACAACCGACAGGGCGCCGAGCATGAGCAAGGCAACAAGCGTGGTAAGGCCGATACGACGGGTGCTGGCGGAAAGAGATGCCTCGATGTCGGCGACGTGGAAGCCGGTGCCGAGCATCCAGTTCCAGCCATCGACGTTGGTGGCATAGGCAAGCTTCAGCGACGGCTCCTTGTCGCCGGGCTTCACCCACATGTATTGGTAATTGCCGCCACCGGCCCTGGCGATGGCCAGCATGGCGCGAACCAATGGCTTGCCATCGGCATCCTTCATGTCGATGAGGCTCTTGCCCTCGAGTTCGGGCTTGCCTGGCAAGAGAATGTTCAGGCCGTCGGCGTCGTAGATGAAGAAGTAATTCTTGTCGGCCCCGAAGCGCACCGGCCTCAGTACCGCCTTGGCAGCCTCCTGGGCCTCGGCGACGCTCATCTCGCCTTTGGTGGCGCGATCGCGGAAGCCCTCGATCATCGACCGGACTGTCTCGACCTGCCCTTGGAGTTCGAGCTTCTTCTGGCCCATCAATTCCGAACGGAGATCGGTGTAGCTCAGGTAGCCGATGGTCGCGAGCCCACCGATCGCCAACAGGACGATGGCAGCAATCTTGGCGGATACGGAGTAGATGCTGAACATTCTGACTGGCCTCAGCGGTATTCTCCCACAGACTGGGATAATTCCCGTTTAGGCGCTGGCCGTTAACTTTGGCTTACGGACCATGATCCAAGCCGCAAAACAGTTGCCCAAGGCAACAAATTCAGCTCCCGGAGACCATTAGCCGACGAGACCGCCCTCTTCCTCGATGAAGCGGACGACATCGGCGACGTTGTGACCGCGTCGGACATCGGTAAACACGAAGGGGCGCCCCTTGCGCATCAGCTTGGCGTCGCGGTCCATCACCTCGAGCGAGGCGCCAACGTACGGGGCGAGATCGATCTTGTTGATCACCAGGAGATCGGAGCGGGTGATGCCCGGCCCGCCCTTGCGCGGGATCTTGTCGCCGGCCGAGACGTCGATGACGTAGAGCGTCAGGTCGGCAAGCTCCGGCGAGAAGGTGGCGGCCAGGTTGTCGCCGCCCGACTCGATCAGGATGAGATCGAGGCCGGGGAAGCGCTCGTTCATCTCGGCGACGGCGGCGAGATTGATCGAAGCATCTTCGCGGATCGCCGTGTGCGGGCAGCCGCCGGTTTCGACCCCGGCGATCCGCTCGGGCGGCAGGGCGCCGGAGCGGGTGAGGAATTCGGCGTCCTCGCGGGTGTAGATGTCGTTGGTGATGGCGGCGATCTCATAGCGGTCGCGTAAGGCCTTGCACAGCGCATCCATCAGCGCGGTCTTGCCGGATCCCACCGGGCCGCCGACACCGACGCGCAAGGGGCCGTTGGCAGTCTTGGTCATGAGCGGAACAACCTCGTGTACTGGGTTTCGTGGGCCATGGAGGCGATGTCGGCGCGCAGAGTTGCGCCGCCGATGTCGTCAAGGGACGCAGACAACGCGTCGGCCGCGACGGTCGAGACGATCGGAGCGAGAGTGCGAATCGTCCGCTGTCCCTCGGTCTGTCCGAGCGGCACCGCGCGCACCGCCGCCGAAACGAGGTTGGCGGCGAAGGCCGTGAGATAGGCTTCCGTCGTCTCGGCGAGCGGCAGATGGTGATCGGCGGCGGCGGTCGCCACCGCCACCGGATAGGCGACCGGGTTGGGCACGAGCCGGCCGGCGAGATCAACAAGCGTCGGCGCCCCCCAGGTATCGGCGATGGCGGTGGCGAAAGCGCGCCCCTGCGCTCCACTCTCAAGCCGCCGCTCCTTCGAC
This sequence comes from Pseudomonadota bacterium, assembly GCA_018262575.1. Classification (GTDB taxonomy): domain Bacteria; phylum Pseudomonadota; class Alphaproteobacteria; order Rhizobiales; family Pleomorphomonadaceae; genus Pleomorphomonas. The sequence continues at coordinate 19,320 of JAGSYU010000019.1, forward strand.
GGTTGCAGCGCGTAGGCGAGTTCGGCCACCTCCAGGAGATCATCCGACCGGCCGTCGGCCGCAGCGCGGAAGGCGGCGACCAGCAGGATGGCGTCGCTACGGCCGGCGCCGTGGCAGAGAATGTCGGACAACCAGGTCGACAGCGCAGCCGCCGACGTGACGGTGCCGTCCTCGACCGCCCACTCCAGACCGTGGCTGTAGGTGAAGGCGCCGACCGGAAAGGCCGGCGACAACCAGGTCATCAGTCGAGACAGCGCAACCCCGGCCGAGGGCTCATCCATGCTTGGGGTCGTGCTCGTGGTCGTGGCCATGGGAATGATCGTGGCCACAGCCGCAGTCATCGCCATGGTGGTGGTGATCACAAGCCTCGTCATGCTCGTGGTGATGATGCTCCGGCCCGTGCTCATGACCATGCTCGTGGGGGCCATGATCGTGGTCATGGTCATGGCCGTGCGTCTCGCCGTGGCCGTAGGCACCACCCTCCGGGTCGAAAGCGGCCAGCACCGTCGTCACCGTGGCGCCGAGCCCCTTCAGCATGTCCTCGATGACATGGTCGTAGCGGATGCGCAGCCGGTCGCCGAGGAACTGGGCCGGCAGGTGCCGGTTGCCGAGATGCCAGGCGACGCGAACGAGGTCGGCCGGGCTGGCGGCTACGATCTCGAGCAGGCGTTCCGGCACTGCCTGCACCAGGATCAGCCGGCCATCCTCAAGCTCAAGGGCGTCGCCGTCCTTCATCACGGCCGCCTCCTTGAGATCGAGAAGGAACACCGTCTTGCCGACGCAGCGCATGACGAGGCGGCGGCGGTGGCGATCGTCTCGCTCGAGGGCGAGCGTATCGGCCGGCGTGCCGGACCAAGTGCCGGCGGGAAGGATGCGGGTGGCGGTGATCATGGCATATCGGCCCTGGCGGACGAGGAAAGTGACGGACGGACGAGCTTAGCCAAAAGCGCCGCCGAGGCAAGCGCCGCCGCCATCAGCACTAGGCCGAGCAGTGCGGCAACGGCAACGCCGGCATGATGGATGACGGCGACGAAGATGACCGGCGCCACGGCGTTGGCGATATTCTGCGGCAGCGCCAGCCGGCCGGACTGACGGGAGAATTCGTCGGGCGGAAAGAAGGCAAGCGGCAACACCGCCCGCGCCATGGCTGAAAGGCCAGCGCCGAAGGCATAGATCGCCACGAAAGCCGGCAATAGCCAAGCGCCATCGACGCCCGCGAGAAGCAGCACGAAGGAGCCACCCATCAACAGCGCCGCCGCCGCCGTGGTGGCAAGCGGACCACCCCGCCCATCGAGGACAAGATCGGCGGCGCGAGCCGCAATGCTGACCACCGGCCTGATGGTACCGAGCCACAGGGCGTATTCCACAGAGGCGCCCGCTCCGCGCAAAAGTTCGAGATAGGCAGCGGCAAGGCCAAAGGTGGTGAAGGAAAAGGCGACCGAGATGACGCCGATGTGGAGGAAGGCGCGCGCCGTGCCGTCACGATCGAGAAGGATCGCGCGCCGCTGGGTCGTTTCCAACTCTGTCGGAGGAGCGCCGACCGGCGGCAGCACAAAAAGGTGCAGCGGCAGACATACGAGGAGATGCAGGCCCGCCATGGCGATGAGGGTGACGCGCCATCCGACCACGGCATCGACGGCGTCGAGGATCGGCCAGAAGATGGTTGAGGAAACGCCGGTGAAGATCATCAGCACACCGATCGTCCGCCGGCCAGCCGCTCCCTCCCGTTCGACAGCCGCCGCGTAAGCCGGTACGGACAACGCCAATGAGCCGGCAGCCCCGATCATCGTCCAGGCGGTGAAATAGCCTACCGGACCTTCGGCGGCGGCGAGCAAGGCAAGTCCGGCCGTCGACGTCGCCGAGCCGAGCGCCAGTACCCGCTGGGCGCCCATCCGCCGCACCGCCTCGCCCACCGCCGGGCCGGTGAGGCCAATCACCAACATCATCAATGTCAGTCCGAAAAAGGTCGTGTCGATGTTGAGATCGACATCAACAGCCATCTTCCGCGCCATCACGCCCGGCATGTCGAAGGTCGTGCCCCAGCCGATCACCTGCGTGACCGCAAGCACCCCGACGAGGCGGAGACGAACCGGGGAGATACGAAACAAGGCCGACATAAAAGACTATTCCCGGATCGCAGTGCCACTGCGTCCCGGTCTAGCGCGAAAAGGCGCCGACCGTGCGACGTCTCACCCAGTCAGAACAGGAAATATCGCTGCGCCATCGGCAATACGTCGGCCGGCTCGCAGGTGAGGAGTTCGCCGTCGGCCCGCACCTCGTAGGTCTCGGGGTCGACTTCGATCACCGGCGTTGCCGAATTGTGGATCAGCGACGCCTTGGAGATACCGCCGCGCGTGTTCTCGACCGGCAGCACCATCCGGTCGAGGCCGAGCCGTTCCTTGATGCCGTGCTCATAGGCATAGCGCGACACGAAGGTGACCGACGAGCGGGTCATCGCCTTGCCGAAAGCGCCGAACATCGGCCGGTAATGCACCGGTTGCGGCGTCGGGATCGAGGCGTTGGGGTCGCCCATGGCGGCGGCGGCGATGGTGCCGAGCTTCAGCACCAGATCCGGCTTGACGCCGAAGAAGGCCGGCGTCCACAGCACGAGATCGGCGAGCTTGCCGACCTCGACCGAGCCGACGTGCTTGGCAAGGCCCTGGGCGATGGCCGGGTTGATGGTCACCTTGGCGATGTAGCGCTTGACGCGGAAATTGTCGGCGTCGGTACCGACGTCCTCGGGCAAGGCGCCGCGCTGCACCTTCATCTTGTGCGCCGTCTGGAAGGTGCGGATGATCACCTCGCCGATGCGGCCCATGGCCTGGCTATCCGAGGAGATGATCGAGAAGGCGCCCATGTCGTGCAGGATGTCTTCCGCCGCGATGGTCTCCTTGCGGATGCGGCTTTCGGCGAAGGCGACATCCTCGGGGATCGAGCCGTCGAGGTGATGGCAGACCATCAGCATGTCCAAATGTTCGTCGAGCGTATTGCGCGTGTAGGGCCGCGTCGGGTTGGTCGACGACGGCAGCACGTTGGGAAGGCCGGCGACCTTGATGATGTCGGGCGCGTGGCCGCCGCCAGCGCCTTCGGTGTGGTAGGCGTGGATGGTCCGGCCCTTGAAGGCGGCGATGGTGTCCTCGACGAAGCCGCTCTCGTTGAGCGTGTCGGTGTGGATCATCACCTGCACGTCGTAGTCGTCGGCCACCGACAGGCAATTGTCGATGGCAGCCGGCGTCGTACCCCAGTCCTCGTGCAGCTTCAGGCCGCAGGCGCCGGCCTTGACCTGCTCGATCAGCGCCGCCGGCAACGAGGCATTGCCCTTGCCGGAGAAGGCAAGATTCATCGGCAGCCCCTCGGCCGCCTCGATCATCCGCGTGAGATGCCAGGGACCGGGCGTGCAGGTGGTGGCCGCCGTGCCGGTGGCCGGCCCCGTGCCGCCACCGAGCATGGTGGTGATGCCGGCATAGAGCGCCTCGTCGACCTGCTGCGGGCAGATGAAGTGGATATGGGTATCGAGCGCTCCCGCCGTCAGGATCTTGCCTTCACCGGCGATCGCTTCGGTGCCTGGACCGACGATGATGGTGACGCCGGACTGGACGTCCGGGTTGCCGGCCTTGCCGATTCCGGAGATGCGACCGTCGGTGATGCCGACATCGGCCTTGTAGATGCCCGAATGGTCGATGATCAGCGCGTTGGTGATGACGGTATCGACCGCCCCCTCGGCTCGGCTCATCTGGCTCTGGCCCATGCCGTCGCGAATCACCTTGCCGCCGCCGAATTTCACCTCCTCGCCGTAGATGGTGAAATCCTTCTCCACCTTGACGAATAGCTCGGTGTCGGCAAGGCGCACCTTGTCGCCAACGGTGGGACCGAACATGTCGGCATAGGCGGCGCGGGACATGCGATAGGGCATCGGTCAGCCTCCTGAAGAGAGCAGCTTGAAACTCGCGGATCCGGCCGCCTCGCGGTCGAACGTCAGGGTGTACTCCGCGCCACCAGCCTGGGCCGTCGCGGCAATCAAGTAATCGACGAAGCCGGCAGGCCCCTGCGCATAGGCATCGACGGCAGCGGACAGTGCGACGCGGTCGGAGAATGTCAGATGCGCATGGTCGAGAAGGGCCCACAAAATGTCGGCAATTCGGGCGCGCGGAAATTTCTGGCGCTTGGCGAGAAGCCAGAAGATTTCCACCAACGCCTCATTTGGCACGAGAAGCGGATCGGATGCGTCCGCCTCATCGTCGATGAGACGGCGGGCAATCGGACTTTGCGCGGGATCGTCATTGCGCAGGTAGCGAACGAGGACATTGGTATCGATGGCTCTCATGGCCGGAGCCGCTCCGACACGCCTTCGGCCACGGCTTCTCCCACGGCGTCCCGCAGATCCTGATCGGACATCTGCGTGCCATCGGCCGCCATGCCAAAACCGGCGCCGACCCGCACTTTCCTGACCCGTACACCCAGCCCGCCGTCGAGCTTGTGAAAGAACACCAATTCGTCCCCCGGCTCGACGCCGAAAGCGTCCCTAACATCGGCAGGAATGGTGATCTGGTTCTTTGACGTCACCTTGGCGACACCCATGGATTTTGCCTTTCAAAACACAACTTTGTCGGACAATACCATGAAACGTAAGGCACTCACAGTTTCCCCATCACGGTCTGTCGGAAGCCATAGACCTCGCGCTTTCCCGCGTAGGGAACCAGCGTCACCGACCGGCTCTGGCCGGGCTCGAAGCGGACGGCGGTGCCGGCGGGAATGTCGAGCCGATGGCCACGCGCCTTGTCGCGGTCGAAGACGAGCGCCGGATTGGTTTCTGCAAAATGATAGTGGCTGCCGACCTGCACCGGCCGATCGCCGGAATTGGCCACCTCGAGCACCAGCGTCGGCCTGTCGGCATTGAGTTCGATGTCGCCCGCATCAGGGATGACTTCACCCGGAATCATGATCGTTCCTTTCAGGCGGCGCGGGGCGAGCAGGGCTCACCCTTGAAGACGCGGACGGTGGACGCCGGATTGGCGGCGAGCTTGCCAGCCGGGCGTACCGGCCGACGAACCAGTTCGCCACCGCAGTTGGGGCAGGCGCCCTTCAGCACATCGCGGGCACAGTCCGGGCACCACGTACATTCGAAGGAGCAGATATAGGCTTCGGCGTCCGGCGACAGGTCGCGGTCGCAGCACTCGCAATTGGGACGAAGTTCGAGCGCCATGGCTTCACCGGATCGGTTCGTGGACGGTAACGAGCTTGGTTCCGTCGGGGAAAGTCGCCTCCACCTGCACGTCGTGGATCATCTCGGCGATCCCCTCCATCACCTGCTCGCGGCGAAGCACCGTGGCACCGGCGGCCATCAGGTCGGCCACCGTGCGGCCGTCGCGGGCGCCCTCCACCACGTAGTCGGTGATGAGGGCCACCGCCTCCGGATGGTTGAGCTTGACGCCCCGTTCGAGGCGGTTGCGCGCCACCATGGCGGCGAGGCTGACAAGCAGCTTGTCCTTTTCGCGCGGCGTCAGATTCATCGGTTTTCCTCGTCTCAGATCGACCAGGCGCGCGGCAGCGGCCAGCCGGTGAGGGTTTCGATCAGGGGTTCGACAATGGCGCGCAGGCGGCGGCCGTCAAGGGCCAGACAGCGTATGGACAACAGGACGTCGAAGGCGGAAGCCCCCGCCTCGATGCCGTCCGTCGCCAGCCCCGTGATCATCTCCCGGACGCCGCCGAGACGGCCGGCCGCCTCGGGCGCGACCATCAGCAGGCTGGCAAAGGCGCGCGCACCGCCACCAGTGGCTCTGCCAGCCAGAACGGTCCGGCTGTCACCGGAAAGACGCAAGGCATCGGCGTAGACGAGCCGGCCGTCGCGCCGAACGCGCCAATGGTCGGCAAGCTCGACGGCGGTGACCTCCTCACCCATGGCGGTACGGCCAAGCACGACGCTTTCGACGGCGACGAGGCGGGCGTCACCGCTGAGCTCGACATCAAAGCGACGGCGGAGACCGGCACCGTTAAAAATGATGGTCTCCTGCGGCAGCCAGCGGGCCGTTGCCCCCGCCTCGACCACCAGCCGATTGTCGATACGACCGACGCCGTCGACGCGCCGGTAGATGCGTTCGGCGGCTTGCGTGGTAACGGTAGCCGTCGTTCCTGCCCCGAAATGCGCCTCAAAGGACAGATGATCGCCACCGGTGACGCCGCCAGCGCTGTTGAGGAAGACGGCGGCCGGCCCCGACCCGTCGTAGACTCTTGGCAACCGCACCTTGGCCGAACCGTCCTGAAAAAGGTCGGCGAGCCGGGTCTCCGTGGCGTCCCCGATCTGCCGTAGCGCGAAGGCAACGCGTGCCACGCCGTCGGCCCGTTCGAGCCGGGGCTGTTCCTTCTGAAGCGACACCACGGTCGACACGTCGGCCAAGCCCTCCCCCAATGCCACGCCAGCGCGGCGAACTGCCCGGCACTGTGGCAAAAGGCCCGCCGCCCGGCGAGCCCAAAACTTGGGCAGACGGAGACGCTAAATGAGCCAATCCGGCAGGTGGTCGAGACCGATCAGCTCGTCGTAGGAAGGGCGAGGCCGCACCACCGCCCAGCGGTCGCCATCCACCAGCACCTCCGGCACTAGCAGGCGCGAGTTATAGGTACCGGACTGAACCGCGCCGTATGCGCCGGCCGAGAACACGACCAGCAGTTCGCCCGGCTTTGCCACCGGCAGGCTGCGGTCACGCGCCAGATAGTCACCGCTCTCGCAGACCGGGCCGACCACGTCGACCTTCTCCTGATCGGCGCCGGCCGGCCGCTCGTCGACCGGGCGGATCTCGTGATAGGCGTCGTAGAGGGTCGGCCGTACAAGATCGTTCATGGCCGCGTCGACGATGACGAAAGTCTTCGCCTTGCCGCGCTTCACATACTGTACCTCGGTGACGAGGATGCCGGCATTGCCGACGATGAAGCGGCCCGGCTCGATCAGCACGTCGCAGTCGAGGGACCGGGTGTGCTTGCGCACCACCTCGACATAGGCGGCCGGATGCGGCGGCGGCGCGTTGTCGGTCCGATAGGGAATGCCGAGGCCGCCGCCGAGGTCGACATGGTGGATCGTATGGCCGGCGGCACGCAACGCCGCCACCAGCTCACCGAGCCGGCCGAAGGCGGCGTCGAAAGGCTCGAGGTCGGTGATCTGCGAACCGATGTGCATATCGATGCCGGCCACCTCAAGACCCGGCAACGCGGCGGCCCGGGCATAGACGCGGACCGCTTCCTTCCAGGGAATGCCGAACTTGTCCTCGGCCTTGCCGGTGGAGATCTTGGCGTGGGTGCGAGCGTCAACGTCGGGGTTGATCCTGAGCGACACCGGCGCGGTGCGGCCGAGGCGGGTCGCCACGGCCGACAGGCGTTCAAGCTCCGGCTCGCTCTCGACGTTGAAGCACTTGATGCCCTCGGCGAGCGCGTATTCGATCTCGCGCACCGTCTTGGCGACGCCGGAGAAGACGATCCGGTCAGCCGGGATGCCGGCGGCACGTGCCCGGCGGAGTTCGCCTTCCGAGACAACATCGGCGCCCGCGCCGAGGCGCGCCAGGGTTCCGACCACCGCCTGATTGGAATTGGCCTTCAGCGCATAGCAGACGAGCGATCGTTCATCGCCCAGTGCCTCGCGGAATACCCGGAAATGCCGGGCAATAGTGGCCGACGAATAGATGTAGACGGGCGTGCCGACCGCCGCGGCGATAGCGGGCACCGCGACGTCCTCGGCGTGGAGAACACCGCCACGATAGGTGAAATGATGCAACCGGACCCCCTCAGATGAGACCGTCGAGGATGAAGGGCTTGTCGGGTGTCGCCGGTTTCGCGGCCGGCGTCACCGCGCCCGGGTCGGCGGTCGAAGGAGCCGCTTCGGCTGTTGATGTCGGCGCTTCGAGCGTCCCCCGCCGGCCACAGCCGGCGAGCGCGAGGGCAACCATCAGCGATATCATCCCGAGACGCAGCACCATCATCTCCTCGATCCGTTTGCTCTGAAAGGTATCCTCAGCCGAGGAGTGCCGTCCAGCGCTTCACCTCGGCCCGCACATTGTCGGGTGCCGTGCCGCCATGCGACGTGCGGCTCCGAACCGAATTCTCGACGGTGAGCACATCGTAGACCGCTTCGGTGATGCCGTCATGCACCGTTTTCATCTCAGCGAGCGGGATATCGGACAGCTCGATGCCACGTTCGGCGGCGATTGCCACCAGTCGGCCGGTAACATGGTGGGCGTCGCGGAACGGCAGGCCGAGCACGCGCACCAGCCAGTCGGCGAGGTCGGTGGCGGTGGAAAAACCCGAGCCGGCCGCCGCCGCCATGCGGGCGACGTTGGGCACGAGATCGTCGACCATGCCGGTCATGGCGGCCAGCACCAGCGAGAGGCTCTCGAAGCAGTCGAAGGCCTGCTCCTTGTCCTCCTGCATGTCCTTCTGATAGGCGAGCGGCAGCCCCTTCATGATGATCAGCAGCGCGTTCATGTCGCCGATGATGCGGCCAGCCTTGGCCCGCACCAGCTCGGCGGCGTCCGGGTTGCGCTTCTGCGGCATGATCGACGAGCCCGTCGAGAAGGCGTCCGACAGACGCACGAAGCCGAACTGCGCCGACGACCAGATGACGATCTCCTCGGCGAGGCGGGAGAGGTGTACGGCGATGATTGCCGCCGCCGCCATCGCCTCGAGCGCGAAATCGCGATCGGAGACGCTGTCGAGCGAGTTGGCGGTCGGGCGGTCGAAACCGAGGCTTGCCGCCGTCATGTGGCGATCGATCGGGAATGAGGTTCCGGCCAGCGCCGCGGCGCCGAGCGGACATTCGTTGAGGCGTCGCCGCGCATCCTGCACCCGGCCGCGATCACGGGACAGCATCTCGACATAGGCCATCAGGTGATGGCCGAAGGTGACCGGCTGCGCCGACTGGAGGTGCGTGAAGCCGGGCATCACGGTGTCGGCGTGCTCGCCCGCCCGCCTCACCAGCGCGCCCATCAGCTCGGCAAGCTGACCATCGACATGGTCAAGGGTATCGCGCACCCAGAGGCGGAAATCGGTCGCCACCTGGTCGTTGCGCGAGCGAGCGGTATGAAGGCGCCCGGCCGCCGCGCCGATCAGATCCTTGAGGCGCGATTCCACGTTCATGTGGATGTCCTCGAGGGCTCGCGAGAAGGTGAAGCTGCCGCCGTCGATTTCCGCCTTGATCGCGTCGAGACCTTCAGCGATCCTGCCGGCGTCGTCGGTGGATATGATGCCGCGGGCGGCGAGCATTTCAGCATGCGCCTTGGAGCCGGCGATATCCTGGGCGTAGAGCTTCCGATCGAAGTCGATGGAGGCGTTGATTTCCTCCATGATGGCGGACGGCCCAGCCGAAAACCGGCCGCCCCACATGCGGTTGCTCATCGGTACACTCCAGGAACAAGGATCAGTCGATGCCGTTCAAGCCTTCTCGCCGCCTCTTCGCCGCGATTGCGATCGTTGCGGTGGCCACCGGCTTTGCTGCGGTATACGTGACGGAGAGGGGCGCTGTCGAGAGCGGCGGCCGCTGCGCGGCAGCAGCGCCCAAGGCCGCTGCGTTGAAGCCCTTCGCCACCGGCGATCTCGCCGCCCTGCTCCCTGCCGATGCGCCGGCCGATCTCTCTGGCCTCGTTCTCCGCGCCCCTGACGGCGGTGAACGCCGCCTCGCCGACCTCACCGGCCGGACGCTGCTTGTCAACATGTGGGCGACCTGGTGCGTGCCCTGCCGCACCGAGATGCCGCATCTTCAGGCACTTCAGGAAAAGCGAGGGGGCGCCGACTTCTCGGTGGTGGCGCTCAACGTTGACGTCGGCGGCCCGGACAAGCCGACCCGCTTCCTGAACGGCATCGGCGCCACCTCGCTCGTCGATCTGCGCGATCCCGAGATGCGGGCTTTCAACGAACTGAAATCGAGGGGATTGGTACTGGGCTTGCCCACCACTTTCGTGGTGAACCGTGATGGTTGCGCCATCGCCTCGCTGGCCGGCCCGGCCAAATGGGATTCTCCTGCAGCGCTGGCGCTGATCGACGCCGCGGCAAAGCCCGACTGATATGGCTCGAAAAGCCGCTTAGGCGTGGCTGCGGCCGGCGAGACCGAAGCGCGGCAGGAAACGCTCGAACCACTCGGCGACGCGCTCGAGCTGGTCGACGTCATGCCCTTCGATACGACTGACGGTGGCCTTGCGGCGCTCGGTGGTGCTCATCGCCCTGAAGCGAGCCACCGCCCGCTGATGCGAAGCCTCCACGATACGGACGACCACCGCGTGATCTCCGTCCATCCAGGAAAACAGGAACGACTCCGGCTTGGCGAGGCTTGTGAGCACGTTTTCAATCCCGTCTTGATCGGGAGTTCGTAGCGCGCCCCAAGGCGCCCGACCACTCCGGTTCCGAGGATCGAACCAATATGGTTAACGGAGCATTAACGACGCTTCGCCGCAAGTTTTCCGTTATTGATAACCAACGAAAATCATAATGAAAAAAGGCAGTTACAGCAGGAACATGGGAAATCGCCACTGACGCGGCGCCTCATCAAACCTGTGGATAATCTGTTGTCTTCCCGGGTAAGGGCTTGAACAGCGAAATCCGGAGGCTTTCCACCCCCATCGCAATATCCGGGAAAACCCGCACATCGGCGCCCCGCGATCAGCCCCGCCGTGATGGCGGCGTGAAGCCGGACAGCGCCAGCGGGTTGTCGGTCATCGCCCGCCGATCGGGCGTGTCGGGAGCAAGCACGCCGGCGAAGGCGTCGAACAGGCGCTTCACTTCGTCCTTGGCAAGATCGCGGGTGATGAAGACGAGCCGCGTCCGACGGTCAGCGTCTGGCCAGCCAGGAAGGCGGACCGGCGGGTGGAACAGCTCCTGCACGGCATGGACGACCAGCGGTCGGTCAGGGTCTTCGGCAAGCCGTACCACGCCCTTGAGGCGCAGGAGCTTCGGTCCATGGGCGGCGCGCAGAAGTTCAAGGAACATCTCGAGAGCACCAACCGGCAACGCCTCGTCGGACACCAGCGAGAAGGCGCTGACGCCGTCGTGCCGGCTCTCCTCGCCTCCATGGTGGTGATGGTGCCCGTCGTGATCGTGATGGTGGCTCGGATGGTCACAGGCCCCGTCGGCGCAGTCAGGATCATGGTGGTGAGGCTCGGCCGTGCCGGCAAAAGCCTCCGCGTTCAGCCAGCGTCGGACATCGGCCGTTTTGGTGGCCGGATCATAGAGGCCGCAGCCGAGAAGATCGGCCAGCGCGACCGTGGCGGCGTCGACCAGCGACGCGCCGGGATTGAGCGTTGCGAGGCGGCGTTGCAGGGCGGGGAGTCGCGCCGCGCCCTCGGGAAGGTCGGCTTTGGCGATCACCAGCCGGTCGGCCACCGCCACCTGCTTCACCGCTTCCGCGTGCTGATCGAGCGTCCGGCCGCCGTTGACCGCGTCGACGACGGTGATCACGCCGTCCACCGCGTAGCGCAGCGACAGGTAGGGGTGGGTGGTCAGCGTGGCGAGCACCGGCACCGGGTCGGCAAGGCCGGTGGTCTCGATGACGATGCGGCTGAGCGTATCAATGCGGCCGTTGTCGAGCCCACGCAGGAAATTCTCAAGCGTCGTCACCAGTTCGCCGCGCACCGTGCAGCACAGGCAGCCGGACGACAGCTCAACGATGCCGTCATCGGCCGCCTCGACGAGGAGATGATCGATGCCGATCTCGCCGAACTCATTGATGATGAAGCCAGTGCCGGCCAGGGCCGGATCGCGCACCAGCCGGTTGAGCAGCGAAGTTTTGCCAGCTCCGAGAAAGCCGGTGACGATGGTGACGGGAATGGCGGGCTTTACCCCGCGCGGGCGATCGGCTTCCGGCAAGGCTCGAATCCTCTTTTTGGCAAACGTCAGCGGACGGGCTTGGGCAGGGGCAGCGGCGCGCCAGCCGCCGCCTTCACCGCCGGCTCCATGGCGTCGGGCATGTCGCTGGCACCGCCGAGGCTGATCGGAACGGGGTCCATCACCTTGAAGCGCGGCACCAGGTAACTCGCGGGCTGGTCGTCGCCATCGCCGAGGTCTTCACCGACCGATGCCTTGGCGCCCTTCTTGCGCTTGGGGCAGGCAAGGTCGCGCACGTCGGCAACAGTGGCGGCCACCGGCCCGCGCGGGGTCAGCCGGTCGAGCGTCACCGACGCCGCAGTGGCCGGCGTTCGGAACGACGCCTCGAGCAGGCTGGCCGCCAGTTCGTCACGCTCCCGCGCCGTCTTGCCGCCCAGCACGATGGTCAGGATCTGCCGGCCGTTGCGCGTCGCCGTCGCCACCACGTTGAAACCCGACGAGCAGATGAAGCCGGTCTTCATGCCGTTGGCGCCAGGATAGCGTTCGAGCAGGTTGTTGTGGTTCTGGATGATCTTGCCACCAAGCGACAGCGCCGTCGTCCGGTAGAGCTGCTGGTAGCCGGGGAACTCCCTGAGGAGGGTACGGGCGAGCAGCGCATAATCGCGGGCGGTCGTCCACTGGTTGGGATTCGGCAGGCCGTTGGCGTTGGAAAACCGCGTGTTCGCCATGCCAAGGCGGGCGACGGCGGCGTTCATGCGATTGACGAAGCCCTGGAGGCTGCCGCCCACCCGCTCGGCCAGCGCAAAAGAGACGTCATTGGCCGACTTGACCATGATGATCCGGAGTGCCGTATCGACGGTGAGCACCGTTCCCGCCTTGAAACCCATCTTCGAGGGCTGCTCGCGCGTCGATGCCGGCGTCATCACCACGCCCGAATCACCCCGGATCTCGCCGGCCTTGATGGCGGAGAGCGTCACGTAGACGGTCATCAACTTGGTGATCGACGCCGGATACCAGGGATCGAAGCTCTGATTCTCGGCCAACACCGCGCCGGTGGCGAGGTCGACGGAAAGATAAGGGGCGGCAAGGGCGCCGCCGGCAAGGTTCAGGAACAGCGGCAGCGTGAGGGCAAGACCGAAAAGGCGGCGGGCACGGCCACGCGGGCCGGAAATCGTCAGCAAGGCTTTCTTCCCGGAAAATGGTCGTCCACGGACGAGTGATCTTAGCCGAAGGTCGCGATCTTCGCAAAGGCGACAAGATGGCTGGTGTTTTCCGAATGTCCTCCGAAGGCGGCCAGAATGCGGCGGCACTCTTATCTTCGTCCCATTTCCCTCTTAATGTGATCTGACGATGCAGGCGCTGCCGAGGGAAGGCTGGATGACAGAAGGACCGTACCGGCCCGACGACCGGGAAGGCTTGCCGCCCGCCGCGGAGCGTGCCGTGGCGCTTTCCGGCCTGTCGTTGGCCTGGGAGCGTCTGTGGCCGCGCCTCGCCTTGCTGCTGTCGGTGACTGGCGCTTTCCTGGCGCTTGCCTGGCTCGGCACGTTTGAGCGTCTGCCCACCGCCGTCCGCCTCGCTGCTGCCGGGCTAGGTGCGGTGGCCTTCATGGCTGCCTTCGTCCATCTCCTGCGGACGCCCTGGCCCGATCGACGCCAGGCTGCCGCTCGGCTTGAACGCGGCGTCCCGCACCGTCCGCTCAGCGCCTTCCTCGACCACCCTGCGACCACCGGCGATACCGTTGCCGATTCACTCTGGCAGGCCCATCGCCGCCGCCTCGCGGTGGACCTTTCCGCCCTGAAGCCCCGCTTGCCGTCGCCGCGCCTTGACCGCGCCGACCCCCATGCCCTGCGAGCGGCCGTCTTCCTCCTGGTGATCGTCGGCTTCTTTGCCACCTCCGATCATTTCGGGCCGGTCATCGCCGCCTTCCGGCTACCGATTGTCACGCCGGCCGATATCCGTGTCGACGTCTGGGCGAGTCCTCCGAGCTATACCGGCTTGGCGCCGCGCGCCCTGATAACGGCCACCAATGACCGTCCAACCTCGTCGAGCACTGCACCGGTCACGCTGCCATCGGGAACGTCTCTTGCCGTACGGCTCGCCGGCATCGGGTCGCCGGCCATCGCCTTCGCCGTCGATGGCAAGTCGCCGGTCACGCTCGACGGCCGATCACCTGCGCCAGGTCAAACCGCCTACGAGTATCGGCTCACCACCTCTGGTCGACTGACCCTGGCGGGTGATGGCCTGTCGCCTGTGGAGTTGCCGATCACGCTCAAGGCCGACGCGCCGCCGGAAATCCATCTGATCGAACAGCCGGCGGCCACCGCCCGCGGCGCACTCCGTCTCGCCTACACGGTCGTCGACGACTACCGCGTGGCCGCCGCCCGTGCCGTCCTGTCAGGGGATGCGCCCGAAGGCGCCCGGCCGCTCGTTACCTTGCCCGACCTGTCGCTCACCCTGCCGCGCCGGGGAGAGGATCGCGCCATCACCACCGCCGACCTCACCGCCCATCCGCTGGCCGGCGGCCGGGTTCGCCTCGTCCTCGAGGCCCGTGACGACGCCGGTCACGCCAGCGAAACGCCGCCACTCCTCATCGATCTGCCGGCCCGTCCATTCCGAAATCCGCTCGCTGCCGCCATCGTCGAACAGCGGCGGCTATTGGCGTCCGACGCCGGGCGGGCGAAAACGGTAGCCGCCACCTTCGAGACGCTGGGGGATCTCGGCGCTGCCTTCATCGACCGTCCCGGCGAAATCCTCGGCCTGCGCGTCGCTCGCAACCGCATCCTCGCCGCTCGTGACGACGCCGAGCTCAGACCGGTGCTCGACTATCTCTGGCAGATGGCGCTCGCTATCGAGGCCGGCGACCTCGCGCCGGTGGCTGAGCGGCTCGCCGCCGCCCGCGAGGCGCTGAAGACGGCGCTCGAAAGCGGCGCTCCGCCCGAGGAAATCGCCCGCCTCGCCGAGGAGCTCAAGGCCGCCCTCGACGACTATCTGAAGGCGATGGCCGAAGCGGCCGCCAGCGATCCGTCCCGTCTCGGCGAACTTGGCCAAAAAGGCGGAGAGCGCGTCACCAGCGACGATCTTCGTAACCTTGTCGACCGCATGCGAAAGCTCGGCGAGCTCGGCGAACGCGACGCCGCCGCCGAGTTGCTGTCGCGGCTCGACGACATCCTGTCCGGCCTGCAGTTTGCCCAGCCCGAAGCCGGCGCTGCGCGTGACCCGACGCTCGATGCGCTGGCCGACATCATCCGCCGCCAGCAGGACCTGCAGAACCGGACTCACGAGCTGACTCCCGACGGCTATGCCGGCGAGGAGTTCGGCGACGACAGCGGCGACCAGCAGGCGCTGAAGGACCTTGAGCGCGAGCAGTCGGCGCTGTCCCGCCGCCTTGACGAGCTGCTGTCAGGCCTGGCCGGTGACGGTCAGGGCGACGAGCAAAAGGGGCTCGAGGGTGCCGGTCGCGCCATGCAGGAGGCCGGCCGCAGCCTCGGCTCCGGCGACGCAGAATCCGCCGTCGGCAACCAGGGCACCGCCCTTGAGGCCCTGAGACGCGGCGCCCGCCAGATGATGCGCGGCGAAGGGCAAGGCGCCGGCATCCGCGAGGGCGGCATCGACCCGCTCGGCCGGCCGACCGGTCGGCGCGGCCCCGACTTCGGCAACGACACCAAGGTGCCTGGCGAAATCGAGGTGCAGCGGGCACGCCGGCTCCTTGAGGAACTGCGCCGCCGGTATGCCGATCCCAGTCGGCCGGCGCCCGAACTCGACTATCTCCGCCGGCTGATCGCCCCCTTCTGACCGACCTCTGGGGA